>NZ_JALQDB010000031.1:0-239 GCF_023631465.1 Caballeronia sp. GAWG1-1 | reverse complement strand
CAGACACCCATGGCGCGTATGGGACTAAAATCCGCGACAAATCATTGACTTGCAGCGGTATCTTCAGGATGTTTCACGACGGCGGACATGTGTACCATGCCAAGTTGTCGAAAACGGCCTAAATGCTCTGTTATCGACGTTGGTGTCAATGATCGAACGAAAAACATAACGATCAACACGTAAAACGTTATGATCATCATGTTGAACTGCTAGATTTTCGCCATGGATCAATCTACTCG
>NZ_JALQDB010000030.1:0-168367 GCF_023631465.1 Caballeronia sp. GAWG1-1 | reverse complement strand
CTGGCGACTGAATCCAACCATAGCCTGACGTATGTCGCATGGCAATGCGCAAGGGACGCCGTCTAATGCGCGCTTACCGTACATAAGCTATTCTTCGCGCCGGACCGTCACATTCAAGAGATTCGATTCGGCTACCCTGAGTCGCGCAATGCCGTTAAGCGTCATTCTATGCCTGCGCTCGCGGTAAATATGGTCAACGACGCTCAAGCGAACCTGGGCCAGCCGTACACCGTTCCGTGGTACGCAAGCCGCGGTACAAAGGATAAGAAGAGCTGCACGGCGTTCTTCGTGGAGGAACAGGAAGCGAGTTGCCGAAAGGTTGCTGACCCGGGCGGGGATGCTTGTCCTCAGTGAAGGCGGGTCTCGAGTCGCTCGTCTCTACGTGACGCTCAGACCATTCTTGCCCGGACATGGAAAGGTCCCAAGGGAACCAAACTATCTTATGCTAGCGAGGGAGCAAATCAGGAACCGCGCAGCGACAGAGAGCGCTGCCAGACTCGACGCCTCTGTTTCCTGCGACGAGAACGAGCGAAGTCGACGCCGTTGCTTCTACCTAAAGCAGATGGCGAGATAGTTTTTTCGATGAGGTTGAATGACCGCCATCGCGTGCGGTAGGCATTAGCTAAACTCAGTTGCGTCGTTGTCGAGCCCCAATATCTTCTTTCCACCATTCGCTCCCGACGAACTGTTTCAGCTTCTCTCGAAGCATCGCCATCCAATCGGTTGCAAACCTTGATAGTGAGTTTTCACGCAGAGTAGTTATTGCAACGGTCGACCGTATGGCAGCTTTCGAGCGACGGATTCTCGTTCCCATACTTTTGGACATCGCGAAAAACCATCCTAACCTTCATCTCACAATGACCTTCTCCGACTTCTTCATTGACCCCATGGAAGAAGGCGTCGACTTGGTAATCCGCTTTGGCGAACTTCAGAGTTCCAGCGGGGTGGTGGCGCGTCGACTGACTAGCCAGCGGATGGTGATTGCAGCTTCACCCGGTTACCTTGCACAGCATGGCATGCCAACTCAACTTGACGAATTGGAAACACATCTGTGCGTCGTCGGCTACCGTCGAGGTCAGCCCTTGTCGTGGCGTGTGGAAGTTGACGGTGAAACGAAGCGTATTTCGCCTCCTGGAACCCATCAAATCAGCGATGGCGACTCAATCATCGAAGCTGCGCTGGCCGGCATGGGGCTTTGCCAAATGCCGATGTCACTCATTCGACTGTACCTGGAGTCAGGAGCACTGTCCTCGGTGCTTGATGACATTTCGAGTGCAGTCATCGACGTGCACGCCGTCTGGCCGAAGGTGGCGCATTTGCGGCCAAAGGTGCGTCATGTGGTCGACACTTTGGTGGAACTCGCGGAACAGGCGCGATTGGATTGAAACACCGCACGTACTGTTGGCTCTTTTGAAACCGCGACGCATCTCGTCTTACTCTCTGCTTTGGGCGAGTCGACGAATCATGCGTCACGAACCTGCTGATGGTGCGCCCGCCGCCGCCTCCTTAAGTTGCAAGCGAGCCGTAACGCATTTCTTTCCCATTCAACGCTGAAAGAAGCGCTGGAGGGAAGCTTTACGGGCCGCGGGTCGGCAACTGGGATTGACGAGCAGCGCTGTCGGGAAGGCGGTGACACGGCTCGAAGAGCGCCTTGGGACCAAACTCGTTCATCGCACGACTCGGCGGCTCACGCTAACTAACGAGGGAGAGGCGTATCTCGCAACCTGTCTGCGCGTACTTGGAGAATTTTATGAGACCGAGAGCTTTCTGACCACCGGCCGGCAGGAGCCGGTGGGTCAAGAGTCCGCGCGCGTTCATCCGCACCACGGTGGAAAGCTCAGCGCTAAGCGCAAAGCTGAGGAGCTTGCGCGATGGGCGCGAGAAATGGAGTTCGTGCATGCGCGAGTAGCCGCGCATCGAGCTGCGCAACTTTCGGCGTAAGCGTGTCCTCGTCACAACGTCGTCCAACAACATAGGTTTCACGCTCATGAGCCAGCCGACTGGCTGGGCGGCAGAATCCCGCTGCGCGGTCCACATCGCGCCCAGGTCGTTCTGGTCGCATGAGAAAGCGAACAGCCCACAGCGGGTGATAGCGGTGCCCCTTGTCGGCAATGGAAGAATCAGGGAGGTGCCAGTCGACAGCGTCCAGAATTCGTCACAACTGCGGCGTTGCCTTCGCGTCTACGAGAACCCCCTCCGGAAGGCGCCCATCGATGATGGACGCGCGAATGGCCGTATACCGCTGAAGAATGTGTCGACAATGGTCAGCTCTCTTTCAGCCTGCGCTTCAGCGTCCTTCGAGGCGGGGCGAAACCGATATAACCCCAGGCGCTTCTCAGCGTCGAGCAGAGCATGCAGGGGCCTGCCTAAAGCCGCGGTAAACATCGGGTAACCAGATATCGTGTGCTTGGTGACACTTTCTCGGTACAGAGGACGTGACAAGTCATTTGTGTTGTTACGATGAGGACTTGCGCGATATAAAAAGGTGAAAAAATGCTGCATCTGGACGGGGAGCGGGTTTATTCGGCGTCGGACCTGGTGTCGTTTCTTGAGTGCGAGCACAGCACGACGCTTGCGCTGATGGACCTCGTCACGCCTTTGGAGAGAAATCCCGAGGACGAGCAGCTCGTGCTCGTGCAGGAACGCGGCATCCAGCACGAGAAAGCGTATCTCGAGACGCTGATTGCAGAAGGCAAAAGCGTTGTCGACATCAACGCCATTGCGGGCAAGGACATCCGCTCACGAGTCGCGGCAACGCTAGCAGCAATGCGCGAAGGCTTTGACGTAATCTACCAAGCGGCATTCCTTGACGGTAATCTGCTCGGGTACGCGGACTTTCTGGTCAAGGTGCCGACGCCGTCTGAACTTGGGGCGTTCAGTTATGAGGCGGTCGACACAAAGCTTGCGCTTTCGTCCCGCAGCAAGTTCCTCGTGCAACTGGCGTTTTACTCACACTTACTTGCACGCGCGCAGGGTGCCTATCCCCAGCATATGGCCGTGCAGCTTGGTTCCAACGAGATGCAGACCTACCGCTGTGCAGATTTCCGTTTCTACTTCGACACGGCGCTTGCGCGGTTCCTCGCCCGGGTGAGCCTTGCGAAAGCGGCAGACGTGGCGGCAGCGGCGGTGAGCACCTATCCGGACCCATGCGACAAGTGCTCCCAATGCCATTGGAGCAACCTCTGCGATGCCAGGCGGACCGAGGATGACCACCTGTCTCAGGTGGCCGGAATCACACGCGTACAGGTGCGCAAGCTCTCAGACTCAGGCGTCAACACGCTCGAATTGCTGGCAAAACTGGCGCCCGAAGCCGCGGTTCCTAAAATCGCGCCCGAGACCCTCGACCGACTGCGCTCGCAAGCAAACCTGCAATACCTTTTCCGCCAGGACAACGAGCGGAGGCTTGTCCTGCTCGAAAAAGACCCGGACGACGTTCGCGTGCGAGGCTTCGAACGTCTGCCGCAGCCGAACCCGGGCGACATGTTCTTCGACATGGAGGGCAACCCGCTTGAAACGGGCGGCCTCGAGTATCTCTTCGGCGTCTGGGAAGTTGACGCCGGGGAGGGCGTATTCCGCGATTTTTGGGCGCACAACCGCGCGGACGAAAAACTCGCGTTTGAGCAGTTCATGGACTACGTCGATGCGCGACTTCGGCAGTACCCAGATGCTCACATCTACCACTACGCACCTTATGAGCAAACAGCGCTGAAGAAGCTGATGTCCGTACATGGAACCCGCGAGGAGTCGGTCGACAATCTTCTGCGTCGCGGCAAGCTCATCGACCTGTATGCGGTCGTGCGTGAAGCGTTGCGCGTGTCGGAGCCCAGCTACTCCATCAAGTACATCGAGCGGTTCTACCGGGGCTCGCGTGCGGGCGACGTGACCAATGCCGGCGCCAGCATCGTCTTCTACGAGCGCTGGAAGGCGCTGGTCGCGGAAGCAGGGAAAGAAGCGGCAGCGGCGAAGCTACTGCAGGACATCGCGGACTACAACCGCGATGACGTTGAGTCGACGTACCAGCTTCGCGAGTGGCTGCTGAAGCTTCGGCCCGCAGCGACGCCATGGGCCAACGCGGCAGCGGCAAACGAAGCACTGGCCGAAACGCCAAAGCAGGTGGACCCCGACCGGCTGCGCGTTCAAGAGCTTGTTGAGTCCATTCTTGCAACGCTGCCGGCCAAGGAGAAGGATTGGTCCGAGGCCGACCACTATCGTGCGCTCGTCGGTTACATGGTCCTTTATCACCGTCGCGAAGCGAAGCCGGATTGGTGGGCGATGTTCCACCGGATGGAGATGACCGACGTTGAACTTGTCGAAGATGCGGAAAGTCTGGGCGGACTGGTCCGCGACAAAACGCGTCCCCCGGTTCAGGTCAAACGCTCGAAGCGCTACTTCTACACCGTGCCGCCGCAGGAAACCAAGCTGCGAACAGGCTCCAACGCGACCAACGTGCGCAGCGGCAAAAGCGTGTCCAATCTCCAGGTGGATATGCACGCGCTGACGGTTTCCTTCACCGTCTCTGGGGCCAACGTGCCGGACGATGTGCTCTCGATTGGACCGGGCATGCCGATTTCGACGAAGCATCACGAGGCAGCGCTCGAGCACTTCGCAACCCACATGTTGGCAAAAAGCCCGGGTTACCGAGCGGTCAAGGCCTTGCTCCGATGCGAAATCCCGCGAATCAAGGGCGTTGCGCCCGGCGCCGCGCTGGTCAATGAGCAGCTGGAGCTGATGCCGCAGATGATTCGTGTTGTTGAGAGCATGGACGAGACCTGTCTCTTCCTGCAAGGGCCGCCGGGCGCGGGGAAGACCTACACCGGCTCGCACGTCATTCTCGAGCTGCTCAAAAAGGGCAAGCGTGTGGGCGTGACCTCGAACAGCCACCACGCCGTCAACAACTTGCTGCAGGCGGTTGAGAAGCGCGCCATCGCGGCCGGTGTCCGGTTTGTGGGCATGAAGAAGTCCACCAGTGAGGATAGTCTTCTGGACGGAGGCCTGATTCGGGACGTGACGGACGAGGACGAAATCTTCGCAGGCGAGCCTGACTTGGTGGCGGGAACCTCCTGGCTGTTCGCAAAGGAGCCGATGCGCGAGTCGCTGGACTACCTTTTCGTGGATGAGGCCGGTCAGTTGGCGCTGGCCAATCTCGTCGTTGTTGGTTTGAGCGCGAAAAACATCGTTCTTCTGGGCGACCAGATGCAGTTGGGTCAGCCGAGCAAGGGGATGCATCCGGGCCGCTCAGGCGACTCGACGCTCGACTACCTGCTCGATGGCGCCGCGACGATTCCGCCAGAACAAGGCATCTTCTTGGGCACGACCTACCGGATGCACCCCGATGTTTGTGAATTCATTTCGGACGCTGTCTATGACGGTCGTCTGCATCCGGCAGGGGACACGGCGCAGCGTCTTGTTCACGCGCCGTTCGAGGGTGTCGCGGCCGCACCGATGAACGGCATCCGTTACGTGCCGGTCGTGCACGAAGGCAACGCGCAGTCGAGCGCGGAGGAGGTCGAGAAGGTGCGGAACCTCGTCGACGACCTGCTCAACGGCACGCGGGATGACGGAGATGGCGGCATGGCTCCGATGACGCTCGACGACATCCTCGTCGTCGCGCCTTATAACGTGCAGGTGAACGAGCTCAAGCTCGCGTTGCCGGCAGGCGCACGGGTGGGCACGGTTGACAAGTTTCAGGGGCAGGAGGCGCATGTCGTCATCCTGTCGATGACCACCTCGAACGCTGATTACCTGCCGCGCGATATCGAGTTCTTGTTTAGCAAGAACCGCCTGAACGTAGCGGTCTCGCGTGCGAAGGCGCTGGCCGTCGTTGTCGCCAGTCCCGACCTGTTGAGCGTGCCGTGTAAGAAACCCGAGCAGATGGCGCTCGTCAACACACTCTGCGCTCTGGTGCACTTTTCTGGACGGCAGGCGGGCATCGCTTCGGCACAGGGAGCCCAATCAGCTGTCTGATTCCCGCGACAACTTTCTGCGAGCAAGTGAGGGGTGTGCGCTTTTCGGAGCATTCCGCGCTTGCATAGAATGGCGGCAATCACTAACACGCCTCGCCGCGGCTGATAAGCGGACCGGGCGGATTTCGGGGAAGCACGCGTGAAAAAGCTTCAGGTACCTGATGATTTTGGTTTGCGTTTTGAGGGCAGGTGCCTGCTCGACATTGAATGCAAATCGCGAAAGAACGAGTCGGTCTACCCTTACCTTTGCGAAATGGCCGGCGAGCGGGGACGGCCCGTATTCGCCGTTTCGCTGTCAGGGGACAGCGACGAATACGAGGGCTTTGACTTGCCAGGACTTTTGGGGCTCTTCAAGGACGGCGCGTTCGACCGTGGGGCGCAGCTCAGGATGAAAACGCTAGAGGCTAGTGGTGGAAGCGGCGGGGCACCAAAGAAAGGCGCCATATCGCCGCACTTCTGGTCGCTAGTGGCGAATCTAGGCGTGCCAGCACCTGTTGTAGCGGTCTCAGCCACAACTGCCCCCGTAGCAACAGCGGATGCCGACCGTGCAACGCGAGCGTTGGACGACCTTGCAGCCCCAAGCGACCCTGAGTCAGGCGACCGCGCGCTGACGATTCGGCACGAGTATTTGCGAGACCCTAAAGTGCGTAGGCGCTTAGTCGAGGCCGCGAACGGGCTGTGCGAGTATTGCCGAAAACCCGGGTTCAGGAAGCTCAACGGTGAGCGGTATCTCGAGGCTCATCATGTGATATCGCTTGCTGATAACGGGGATGACTCCGTGGATAACGTTATTGCAGTTTGCCCGGAGCACCACCGCGAGGCTCACTTCGGCGAGAACGGAGAAGCACTCGAGCAAGACTTCATGAAGGTCATCGCCCGTCGGCGCGGGAAGCTGTAGGCGCCGCAGGTCGCCGGTTGTCGGGTGAAGGCCCCGCAACGCGCCCTCCTCATCAGACGGTAGTGAAGGTGTGGTTTGGTGGAATGGCTGCCACACGGAATATGCTGCAAAGCTTGACGACGCCCATCTGCTTTAAGATGAGCGCGGTTTTCCACCAGGCATCCAGCGGCTTCTGCTTGTTGAAATAACGCGCCGTGAAGCTCCCATCGGCGTACGTTATCCACAGCATCACTGGAGTAATCGTTTTCTTAGATTTCATCGTTCGCGCGTTGGATTAGAGGGAACGCTCCAAGTACTAGAACACTTGGGTCAGCGCATCATTGAACCTGCTGAGCTTGTCTTGGGACACGTTGTACAGTTTTCCACACGACTTTCCCGAGGTGTCTTGGAGCTTAAGGCCGATGTCGCGCAGAGTTGCGCTTACCGACTCCACTCCAGCCAACTCTAGCCAGCCTGGGTACACGTAGACGCCGCCGTCGGCATATACGCAGACAGGTCGCTCTTTCCGCGGGAAAAAATAAGGCGAGGGTTGGTCGACGCAGACGAGGTCGACAACTGCACCTTTGAATCAGGACCCTCAGCCCACATCCGCAACCTTTGAAGGCTTGCCAATAGCGCCGGTCCGCCCTTGTCAACGTCGACCACCTTGGGTCTTCCCGTTGATGCGACAAATCGGAAATAGTCATCCACGGTTCTCGGCGCCGCCGCTGCAGCTTTTTGGGTTTTGGCGCGCTCAGTGCGACCGATGACAGTCGGAACATAGGCGACTCGGGTTCCGCACTGGAAGTGCGTGAGCTCGATTCCCACCACCTCCTGGACGCTCAGTCGCTCGTTGAGGTACTCAATGAGCCGCCTAAGGGTGACCGGGATTTCATCAGCGACAAACACGAGTCGGCACTCGCCCGCCGAAAGCTTCGCTTGCACGGTGCTCCAGAAGTCATCGGCACGCCCGCCGGCGAGGAACTCGTCAAATTCTGGCTGTCGGCTTGGGTGGATTTGCGATTGCAAGTTCTCGACGGTCACGGCCTCGAGCGCTGCGGCGTAGTCAATCATCTGCGCGACCACTTTTCTCTTGCTTTCAGGGTTGCCTGAGAGCTTGTCCTCCACAAGAATCGGTGTCCCGGACTGGTCCAGGTACAGGTGGTCGACGAAGATGGCTTGGCCTCGTCCGTCGGGAAGAGAGAATTGAGCTTTCACCTCGAACCAACGCTCTGACTCTTCCACTGAATCGGAGAGGCTATCTGCGAGGAGATTTGGGTTGGCGGAAAGCAGGTCTGTCAGTGTCTGCTCTATCTCCGGCCGCGTGCGAATGAACCTGACCGGCTTGCCGCCTTGGTCTGCCACGTACATGCTTTGCATATTCGTTGTCTCTGGGTGGTTCTGATACCGGCAAAGTATTCTGTCGCGCCCGGCGAAGCTGTTCGACGGGCAACAGACCGCGCGACCGGCCGGGGCGCGTTTAAGCGCGAACGTCCGCGTAAGCCTAGAAGTTGTCTGCCCACCGCTCCCAGAAGCCCGGCTCGTCGTGATACGCGTTCTCCATGGCTTTGTCGAGCGGGAAAATCCAGAACCTGACGCCGTCGTATCGCATGGTGCCGTCCTCAAACTCGAGGAACTGCTGCAACTTCTGATACGTTGGGTCGTCCACGTCGTACGGTACGTCGATATAAATCTGACCCGCGTAGGAACGCATGACGGTCGTACTCGCAACGTGTCCGCACCGCGTCCATTCGACGTGATTCGCCTCGAGCCACTCGACGATGGCGCGCCGGCTGTCGATATCGTCGAAGGGGACTGGATTCGGGCGCTGCTCGGCCAACTCGAACTCGAGGTAAAGCACATCGCGCTTCTTTTTGCGGGCGATGGCATCAATGTGCTAAATAATCTGCGGCATGCAGTGTCTCCGTTCACTTGGCGGGCGTGCACATCACCTTGCCATCAGCCGTAAGCCGAGGCGTGACGCCGTCCCGCACGCGGATGTACTGACAGCCGGTCTCGGTGTCGCGGTAGACGTGCACCCAGTCGTCTGTTTTTACCTTCAGCTCTTCAAAGACTTTCGGACCCTTGCGCGGCGGGTCAAACACGCCTGAGATAAAGAGCATCGCGAACGTGAACGCGACGCAGGCAAACGTGAATCCCAACGTACCCTTCAGCATAAAGTCTCTCTCGGTTTTTGTTATGCAGGTTGCTGCAGCAGCAGGGAGTTCCAGTCCAGCCCGAGCGCCCGGGCCAGGGCCTGCTCACGCGCGCCTTCGGCCCATGTATGCACCTTGCTGAGCACTTTCTTATAGCTTCGGGCGTAGAACCATCCGGTCCGGGTCAGCTCCCACGAAAACTTCAACTGCTCGCCCTCAACCGCGAACACCGGTTGGCTTGCTTTGACGAGAAAGCCCAGCGAGCCAAGCTGTCCAAGACGGCCAAACGCGTGCTCGAGGTTCTCGACGCATTCCGCACCGCGAATGCCGGAGAAGAGCATCATGCCGCCCTTGAGCAGCGCCTCGCGCATGAACGGAAAATCATCCTTCACGCGCTGGAAGCCAGCCAGGTGCCCCGCGACCAGCATGGTGTCGAGGTGGAAGATTTCGTCGATGCGCACGCTGTTGGCGCGAAAGCGCGTGCTGTACTTGTCTTTCGCGAACATTGCTTGGTCTCTCAGGTTCGTTGAGACCTTGATTGTCCACACTTAGAGGACATATCCGGTCCCGTTCTTCCCACCGTATGACGGCTACGTTCGCTAGCAGTCAGCGTACTGCTGTGCAGCCTTACGCGCGTCATCCGCCACCTTCTCGCGCAACCATTGCGGCTCGAGGATTTCGACTGCAGGGCCGAACGAGCGGAGCCACCAGCCGAGCTTCAGGCTATCGACGACTGTGGCACTGATAACAAGGCGTTCGCGCTCGTCATACTCCGGAGGCGACTGGTCAGCCGACACGTGCGACTCGAGCAGGTGGTCGCCGGCATGCTCGGAGAACGCCAAGCGAATGCGAAACGGCTCGCCCTTCACCATGAACTGAAAAGCCTTATCAGTCTTGATGTACTGCTCGAGGCTAAAGTCGGCCGGATAGGTGAAGCTCTCTTTCGTTTCTTCGACCTGGACAATACGGTCCAGCCTGAGCGGCGGGCGCAGCCACTCGAATTTTCCCTTCTCGGGATTCGGCGGAAAATCCATCTCCTGAGCCACGACATACATCAACCCTGCAGACTCGACAAGTGCGAGCGGTGCCACGCGCCTCCACCTGGCCTTAACGTTGTCGCGCTTGTTTCCGGCCGACTGGTAACGCACACGGAGGACGCGTTCGTGGAATGTCGCGTCCTTGATGGTGTTGAAGACATCAGCGTCGAGGTCCGGGCGAAGAAGCGGAAAGAGGGCGTCGACGGTGTCGATTTTGTCGAGCCACCGCTTGTGCATTTGTCGACCGTCGTGCGAAACCTTCAGCCGCTGTTTGGCTGACTGGAAAAGGCCCTCGACGTCCCCAAGTATCGCCTTCGGTAACTTTTCTTTGGTGATTCGCTCGATAAGGCTGAACGTCACTGCCTCAGAAGCCGACATGTGGTCCGCAGACTTGTGACCGCCCACCGGGCTGATTGCGCGCTTCCAGAAAATCGGACGCTTGCCTTCCTCCTCGGTCGAAATAACCTTCTGCGCCGCCTCGAGCTGCCGCATCTGGCGCAACACATACTTCGCCTCTTTGATGTGCCCCCGTTCGGCCAGACGCTTGCGGATGTCCTGCGTGGTCATCCACGTCTTTTCGCGTGCGTCCGGCAGCATGAGCATGATGGACTCGTGGATAAGGGCGTTGCGCATCGAATTCCCCGGTGGTCTTTGTTTCGTATGAAAGGAGTCTATCGCAAACAAAGGACATAAATTGGTCCTTTGTTTGCCGTTAGAGGACCTTTTCCGTGTGCAGGCCCACTTTGGTCGGGCCGCACTCGCGGCGCTTTAACAAGACCCGCGTTGTGTCCTCTCTTGCGCGGAGAATGGGCGGAGACACCTAATCTGACAGGGGACCCATGTCGACAGAAATTCGTCAGCGGACGCTCGAGGAGCTTTACAGCGTTCTCGCGTTTGAGGCGACGCGTCGCAGCCTCAACTGGCTGGCAGGCGTCTTCACTGAGTTCGCGATGGTCCCGTCGCAAGAGGACCGCGCTTTCGCACGGCTCAGCCAGAACAACGCGACCTGATTGTTGCCGTGCTTGAGCTGGTTCGGGCCGGCGAATGTCAGGTCGAAGGCCATACCGTGCTGCTGGTGCCATACCCGGGTTGCCCGCTCCTTGGCGCCAATGTCGACGTGAGCGAAGCCTGCGTGCACGCCGCAATCGACCGTGAGACTGACGGATGCGTGCACCACCCGCGGGCGACGCAGCGATGGTCAAGCTATGCGCGGCTCTCGCAGCTTTGCCCGAATTCTCGTGTGCAGGTCATCCGGCGCTTTACTGGAAGCCAACGGGGACGGACGATTCTCGTCACGATCTCGCGCGTCGCTGCGGTTATCGCACCGCTGGATGTGGTCTACCTTCTTCGATGGGTGGTAAATCTGCGCATCAACCACGTGCTCGTCGTGAGCGGTCGCGAGTACGAGCCGTCAGACGCGACCGCGTGCAATGACTCGCCGACGGCGCTGGTTGCGCATACGGTGGGGTTCTCAGCGTTCGCGCGGGACTACCTGCGCGAGCTTCGTTTTGTTGGTCAGTCGGACACATTCTTTAGAAACTCCGGTATGTCGTATTCTTTCTCATCGTGCGGCTTTGCGAGCCGGCTTCGTGTGCCAATACAGCCGCAGCGCGGCCGCCGCTTGTAAGCGCGCGCCGCGCTCGTCTCCCATCGGTACGGCTCATCCGAGCAACGGCCCGACTTGCAAACTAACCCCGATGAGACCCTTGTCGTCACGAATGCCGAGGAAATTCGCAAGGCTGTGAGCTGGCTGATGGAGGCCGACGGGCTTCTTATTACAGCTGGCGCCGGCATGGGCGTGGACTCGGGTTTGCCGGATTTTCGCGGTAACCACGGCTTCTGGCGCGCGTATCCGGGACTCGAGCACCTTGGCTTTTCATTCGAGGAGATGGCCAACCCGCAGCGTTTTGAGGACGAACCGGAGCTCGCCTGGGGCTTCTACGGGCATCGCCTACAGCTTTACCGCGACACCGTTCCACACGACGGCTTCCGCATCCTGCGCAAATGGGCGGGGCGAATGGCGCGCGGCTCGTTCGTGTTCACCAGCAATGTCGATGGACAGTTCCAGTAGGCGGGCTTCGCGCAGAACCGCATTCACGAAGTCCACGGCACGATTCACCACTTGTAGTGCATCGCGGCGTGCCGAGCCGTCACGTGGCCGCGGACGACTTCCGCCCTTACGTGGACGCGACGACTTCGCGTCTGCGTAACGCGCTCCCACGCTGCCCGCACTGCGGACGGCTTGCCCGCCCGAACATCCTCATGTTCTGGGGTGGCATCTGGGTCGAGCACGAAGCGGACGCGCAGGAGGCGCGCCTGAAGGCATGGTACGCGTCCGTCAACAGGCCGGTAGTGGTGGAGCTTGGCGCAGGCAAAGCGCTGCCTACCGTTCGGCGTTTTAGCGAACGACACGCGCGCCATCGTCTCATTCGTATTAACCTACGGGAGTCCGGCACGGCGCCGCAGAACGGAATCGGACTACCCGCAGGAGCTTTGGAGGCACTTTACCTGCTCGATGAACAGGCAAGCCTCGCTGGGTGGGTCGATTGACACCTCGCTTAAGAGACATGACCGAGAACAAAAAAGACGAGAGCGACATTTACGCGAGCCCTGTGTACGTTCGCGTCATGCCTGACTACATGTCGAACTGCATCTGGCATTTCGACGGGTTGCATATGGACCCAGAAGAGCTGCCGGTCTCAAAAGAGCTGAAAGCCCAGCTGGCGCAGTGGGCCGACTGGTACAACATCAACGACGATTTCAAGCCGGAAGCTGAGCGCAAGAACCGCTTGAACTGGAAGAAATTCAATGCGGAGGGCGTTGAGATTACGCGGGCCATCAAACGCGAACTGCCACACTGGACCGTCGTCTGGCACGATGACAAGAAGCTCACGGCATTGATTCGTGTTGGTGGCGAAAGCCCAGCTCGGAATCTGTACGAGTTCGAAGTTCTGCCGGGCGGCGTGCTCGGGCCGCCGCCGACGCAAGCCCCCGCAGAGTAAAGCGCGCCTGCAGACCGAGAACCCCGTGGCGTTCGAACGCAATCACACACCTGTCCAGACGCACTGATGCTCAGGACGAACCCTAGCGTTATATACGCACCCCTATGACGTCATCTTTTGTCGACGAGTCGCGTGACTTGTCCGAACCTGCCTCGTTCGCGCCTGAGGCCTTCATGCCTGAGCCGGACGCCACTCAACCTGCGGCAGCCCAGCTCACCTCGCGCGGCCCTAGCACTATCTCGCGCTACCTGCTCGACCCAATCCACGATATCTGGGTGGCGGAAGGTTCGCTGTACGTCGCTCGCGTTATCAAAGTGACCCGCGGTGACCCGAACGACAAAGGGTCGTCTTTGCACGGATTCTTCAAGCAAGACGGTTTGAGCGAAATCGCGCAAAGGCCCGGCGTGTACATCCTTGTCGGCACCTACAAAGGAACCGGAGCGCCCGCCATCTACGTGGGCCAAGGCAAACATGTGAGCCATCGGTTGGACGAGCACAACAAAAGAAGCCAGCGACTTCATGACTGGCACACCGTCTATTGCTGCATTGCATGGAATCACTTCATGCACACGTCCCGCAGCATATTGGAAACGAAAATGCATCGCTGGTCGCGTGACCTCTGTAAGAAGCAATTCCACGTGACGAACAGGCAAATCGGCAGGGCGGGGAGCACTCAATTTCAGCAGGACGAGTGCAATCAAGTGTTCGAGCAAATCAAGGACTTGCTCGGTTTTCTTGGTTTTTACGACCATCTCCAGATGCCCTGGTCTGTCGTTCCGACGAGAAGTGAAGGGATGCCAGATGTCCTGACGGCGGATGAGTCTTGAGGGATTGAATCCGCAGGAGGTCGCTGCAATGGCCAGAGCAGTCCGTCTTTCCAAGTCCAAGATATCTGCCGGGTACCGGTGCCAGAAACGCCTGTGGCTAGAGACCCACCGCTGCGAGCAGGCTCAGGTGTCGCGCGGCAGTGAGCACAGCTTTAGGATGGGCCATCTTTTTGGAGACAAGGCGAGAGTGGTTCTGGGGTCGGGTCAACTGATTGGACACGCACGGGATATTGGACAGGCTCTCCGGGAGACGCCCGCCGCGCTTCAGCGGGCTTGCGTGGAGAACACGGCTGTCTATCAGGCCGCGTTCGAGTACCAAGACGTTGTTTCGCGCGCCGACGCGTTTGCGCCTCATACGGGCGGATGGCACCTGACCGAAGTAAAAGCTTCGACGTCGGCCAAGGAATACTTCTACTACGACTGCGCGGTGCAGGTGTGGTTCGTAGCCGCGCCATCTTGAGAGAACATCCTAATTGGAAAGTGATTTGCCACAATGAACGAAAGCTCATGGCACTCGTAATCGTTGGGGACAAAAAACTTGCCTCGAAACAAATTTAAGTTCGAGGTGCTTCGGGACGGCTCACTGGTCGCAGTCGCGGACTAATCACGGCATGTGACTATGTGTAATCCCGTTGCTGAAGACAGAGCAGTGTCGTGAACTCGGCGCGCGACACTGCAAACCCGGCTGAGCGGGCGGTCGCACTGTTAGCGTTTGGCAATCCGGTCCTGCGGCGCTACGTCTGAGGAGAGCTTCCGAAGTTCGCTCATCGGGAAGCTCAAAAGCTTCTCGCCAACATGCTTACGATGTTCGTAGCGCTGCCGCACGATGGCGCCGGGACCGTTGTAGATTTCTTCGAAAGTACCGTCGTAATTCAGCTTCAGACCCAGCATGTAATCCGGCGTTTTTCCGAAAGTCAGGTGGTCTTGAAAGCTTGCTTTGACTTGCACCCTCCGCCCAGAAGAAGTCACGCCGTCGTGACATGGCTCGGACACTTCATCGAGTTTCACGTCGTAAAGCAGTTCGGCGATGATTTCGCCAATGTCTCCAACTAGGCGGCCGTCGATGGTAAAGCGACGGTGCGGAAACTGAACACGGAGCAATTCAATGCCCTCGAAGATACACTTCAATCCTTCTTTAATTTGGGGATGTGACATCTTCTTCGACTCGTTGTTAGCATGGGGCGATTATGAATTCCTGAATTCGGCTATGCAATAGTTCGAGGGAAAGTCCCTAAAACAGAATATGTTCGAGGGATTCTACTTGAACACAAACACTTTGTGTTTGCCCCTCCTGCGTCGCAGGGAGGTCCAATGCATTCGCGCATGTCCAAGGCCCGCGGCCATTGGGGAGCGGGGCTTCTATTTTGAAATGCCGACTTCCGCACAGCACTCAATCGCGATAGAGTTCATCGCGCCGAAGCGCGGCCGAAGCTTTATCCAGTCGCGAAACATCGTCGCAGCTTTTTTGTTTTCCTTTTTCAATTCATCGATAGAGCCATCGCGGACTGACTCGCGGCCCCCCTGCGCCGCGGAACAAATCCGGTCAGTACCAATCTTCACCCTCATACTTCTTCCATTCGTTTGCGCTTACCTCCTGCATACGGATGTAGTCGCGCAACTGAGATGAGCGATTGAGTCTCGCCTTGATGCTGGGGCAACGTCTGTTTCTAGCACTATGTCGAGCAGCGCGGCTGCGTTCGAGCAATTTGTCTCGTAGTCGCATCATTACTAGCCGTGCTTTCAGTGCTGAGCTGTCTTTTCCTTCGCTCTCTTGCTTACGAACATCGAGCTCCAGTTCGATGGAGTCAAAAACGTAGGCATGCGACAGCAAGCCAGTGCGCCCGCCTCGGTGCCTGCGGGCTTCTGCCTTGAGGATGGTCGTCCGAACACCTTTGTACTTTGAGGGCTTCACCCGGCGGCTGAACGACTTTATTTTCTGTTCCATAACTATGCTCATCATGTTTGCGATGTCGTTTGGGTTCAGCGCTCATTATTTAATATGGGAGCGTGAGTGGGCAAGTCTGCGTTTTTGGTCGCTGTCAAAGGCGATATGGCATAGTGCGATGATTCTCACTTGGAGGCATATATGGCTACGCTCAAAAGCTTGCAAGCACGAATCGCGAAGCTTCAATCGCAAGCCCGGACAATGATGAGGAAGCAATCGGCAACAGTCATCGCACAGATTCACTCGCTGATGCATGAGCACGGTCTTACCATGGAAGACATTGGCGCAAAGTTCAGGGCGAAAAGGCCTGGTCCTGAGGCAGCGACGAAGTCGGTTATTGGCAAAAGCGGGGCAGTTGCGAAGTACATGGACCCAAAAACCGGAGCGACTTGGAGTGGTCACGGTCGCGCTCCAGCTTGGATTGCGAGCGCCAGGAACCGCGACCGTTTTCTTGTTGACGGAGCGTCCGGGAACGCGCCGGCTGTAACCAAGAAGGCGGTGAAGCAGGACAATTACGTTCGCGGCGTCCAGCCATCAAAGTACCGAGACCCGAAGACGGGTGCTGAATGGAGCGGTCGTGGGAAAGCGCCGGGTTGGCTCGCTGACGCCAAGGACCGCAGCAAGTTTTTGATTGCAACCGTGCATACTTTAACAGCCAAGGGTAAGTTGGCGACTGTAGAGACAGCAGCTAAGAAGGTCGCCAGTAAAAAGGGCGCATCTACGGTGGCAATGAAGAGCGGGCGCGCTGCGTCGAACGCTGCCAGTCGGAAGTCCTCCGCGAAGCGGGCGGGCAGTAACGCTCTCGCAGCAAAAAAGGTGGACTCGAAGCTAGAGAAGAAGGCGACCGCACCAGCTTCGTCCGAAGGCCTCTCGACGTCGGCATAGAGGCTGCGAGTGTGCTGAATCTGATGAATTTCGTCGAGCGACTGGAACAGGACGGTTTTGCCGTTACCGACTTCGCTTGCCAAGGTGATGAGTTGGCCGGGGCAGTTCAAGAGATTGCTGCCTCGTTAGGTGAAGTCGTCCCGGGTCGTACGGCAGCGGTAGAACTGCTTGAGCCCACGGAAATGCAAGACGCGCACCGCCACTCGCTCAGCGCGCTGTACGGGAAGGGCGACTTTCCGTGGCACATGGACACGGCTCACCGAACTGAGCCCGTCCGCTTTGTTGTTATGGCGTGCGCCGAATGTTCTGAGGCTACGGCGCCAACCGTTATCGCCCCGTGGAGAGAGCAGATTTCGTCGGTTCTGACGAAAACAGAGATTGCGTCCGCTCTGTTTCTCGTAAAGAATGGTCGGTCGTCGTTCTACTCAGGGATGTGGGTCCGCGCCTGCAACTACTTGCGATATGACCCAGGGTGCATGGCACCCGTCAATGAAGACGCTGTGATTGTATTAAAGAAAATGCGCCAGTGGTCTCCCTCAACACAACATTCCGTTGATTGGAAAATGGGGCGCATCTGCGTGTTTGACAATTGGAGAATGCTGCATCGGCGCGGAAGCGTCGACGGCTCTGCGCCGCGAACACTGCTTCGGTGTTACTCTCGTTAAGAGACTTTGTGAATAAAGCCAAATCGCTTCCTTCGTCTATCTCAGCCGAGGCATTACTCGGAAAATCAAAGGCTTTTGCTCGGAAGGCGCTCATCGCTAAAGGTGGAGATGATTCGACCGATTATCAATTATGGGCTTCGCTTGCAATGGAAATCCTGGCGAAGGCCGCGCTTGCGAGTGTTCATCCAAGCTTGATTGTTGGCTCTCAGAAGAACCCTAATTCCATTCTTATTGCGGCCGGCTTCGAAGTGAATCTACGCGTCGCAACCATTGGGGCAGACGGGGCTTACGTACGGCTTAAACACACCGCGGCTCCCCGATTTAACAATGAGGTGTACGAGTTTTGCAAAAGCATGGCGGAGATGCGCAATGCCCACTTGCACTCTGGAGAACTGCCTTTTCAAGGCAGACTAACAGATACGTGGGAGAGTCGCTTTTGGCACGCCTGCGAGATTGTATTGGAATCGATGGATACGAGTCTTGAGGAGTGGCTCGGAGGAAACAACGCTCAACAGCCCAAAGCCTTGATTGCTGCGGCGTATGAGGCAAAATTGGCGGCAGCGAAGCAAAGAATTTTTGAGAGCGCCGCCGCCTTTAAACAGGACCATTCGAAGGTTAAGGACCGCGAACGACTAATAGAGGAATCCAAGAAGGTTAGGCCGCGGTTATACGCAGATTGGTTTCGTCGTCCGCTCGACTTTTACTGGCTGGAGAAGTGCCCCGCTTGCACTGCGTACGCAATTGCGGGCGGCGACCAGATTTTCGAGTCTCTCGCAGATGACCAAGACGACGCAGAAGAGGGGATGGAGTTGGTCGAGCACGGATTCTCGACGGAAGAGCTCCACTGTCCGACTTGCCGCCTTACCTTGAGGGGAGAAGAGGACCTTGCGGCCGCGAATATTGACATTGAACACGTCGAGCAAGAGGAACGCGAAATCCAGTACGAGCCTGAGTATGGCAACGACTGAACGAATTCGCGTCCACAAAGACTGGTGAATGAGCCGGCACTACAATTCGAACGGAGGTTGGTCTGCATTGCGCAGCCGGTCTATGGCGTAGACCTGCTGACGAAACGCGCGTGCGTCGGCTTCAAAACTCGACAAGAAGCCGAGACAGTGGCCGCAAGCCAGCAATACCACCTCTGCTTCGCTCTTTTGGTTGACGTTCTCGATGCCGGACATTTCGGAAGCTTCGCGTATATAGATGTCTTTCACACGCGTGTATTTGCGCTCGCGCTGAGGGGACTGAGCGTATGACCTACAACATTCCGCAGAGCGTTAATCGCGGCGATTAGCTCCCATTCGCCAAACTGATTTTTCCGAAGGCACAGCGCACGGCTTACGTTCATCTTGTCCGCAAAGCTGAGCCTCGCTTCTTCCAAGTGTTCTCGGTGGAAAACAAACTGGTCAATTGTTTTACTGAGAGCTTCTTCGATGAGAAGGTGCCCCTTCAGGAGAACATGGACGGTGTCGTCAACGGAATTCATCTCCTGGACAAAGCGAGCGTGTGCAATGTCAATTTCGGTCATAAATCAGCCTTCGTTTAGTTTTTGAGTCTGCTACGACAAGCTCGCTGGGTGCGGCGAGCGCCCGCAGGTTAGCAATTGCTGACCAAAGCGATGCGCTCTCGGCCAGTCGAGCTTCGTTGTACACACGTTCAAGGAGCCTGCAGATTGCCTGTCGTGAGGTAGGCCAGACTACAGCGACGCTCCAAAGTATGTCAGCGAGCCCTGCGTATGTTTGGGCCATGTCGTCGCGTCTGCAAAAGAGCACTGCCGCCTCGACTAATTCCGCTAGTTGCCTGGAGCGGTCGTCAAGTCCGTCGAATCCTATCGGGGCTTCATCTAGCCTATGTCGTTCGGGCAGGACATTCGCAAGCAATGCGCTACTGAAGACGCAATTCTTATTGTACGTTCGCGTTTTCAATCGGAACCTAAGACCCGTGGATTATATAATCCGGTCAAAACTGGACATCAACAATACACAGTGTATTGTTTTAGGCTACGGACCGCGCTTTAGGGTAAATTCTAACTCGATTGTAAATTCGTTATACTAAAGATAATCTGCAAAAGTCAAGGTATACGAGTAATTTCGTAGGGTTTGCGAAAAGAATTATATTCTCGACAAAAGCCGAAAATCGGCGATTCGTATCTCATTCGTCAAAAATTCCAATTTGCGTCGTCAAGCTAATCTGTCACGTCAAACCCCCTTTTCCCCGTTGCTGAGTCGCCGAGATGAAAGCATTGGACTTCAATGATTTTAGGAGAGGGAGCTGCCATTTTAGACATTAAAAGCAGCGCTTTAGAAAAAAGAGGCTTGAATGTCATGACCGTGATTGGTAACTCACACGGAAAAAGGCTGCATCAATGGCCCATCTTAGGTTGAGTTAGCACGCACCAATCTGGATGTTTATTGCGTAGCACACCGAAGTCATGATTTTAGATTTTGACGAGAGCGATGCTACCGGTATGGGACTGACCGCAACGAGTCAGTCAGAAAAAGCGCCTGGAACAGTCTTGCGATTTTGGGGTGCAAGTGAAGTTGCGCCTGGAAAAATGTTCCTTTAAGACTATGTACCCGAACACTTAGTCGAGGAGAACGATAATGCTGAGGATTTAAAACTTGGCATATTTGCCAGTTAACAGAAAAACGGGCACCAGTGGCTAAACCGAATGCCCGTTACCTTCGGCGCGGCGGCCTTAGGATTGCCTACACACATGGCTATCCTCCGTCCCTTGCGCCTCTTTGTCAAGTGCTTCTTGATAGGGGGCAGGTCATGATTTCGTCCAATGAAATTCGTCTGTGCACGCGGAATTCTGAGAATGGAGACGCCGGAAATCGGCAGCAATTGGTGAGTTTGCCTTACGAATTCGAAAATTCGACGTCCTGCGTTCGAACCAAAGGCGATGCTTATTGCGTTGGTGGGGGTGGGTTCAATCAGAGTTACATCTCACCGAACCCGCAGGTTTTGGTCAATGAAATCAGCACTGACTCATCCCCTCGCGTTCCGCCAGTTACTCGAGCCCTGAGTCTCCGTGGCGGCCGGCCGCCAAAAGTGCTCCTTTTGAATTGGCCGGACGCGCAAATACGCGCGAAGGTGCTGCACAAGTGCGTTCATCCCGTAGAAACCCGGTATTGGAAGACCTCTCCAGACGAAGCGAGATACATTCTCCTGGCAGCGCATGAGCGACCATTAGCCAATCAGTTGATGACTCTGAGGCGAGAGATTTCGTTGTTGCCGCCGTACCGCCGGGTTGCGATTGGAATGGACTGCGCGACGCAGGACCTGGATTGCATTGCGCCTCTCGCATACGAAATCCGCCGACTTGTTCGTCCGAACGTTCGAGTTATTTGCGCGGTTGACGCCCGCGATGACGTTGCATGTGCATTGCATCACGAACTTGTTGCACTGCACATCGTGGTCATCTCCGAGGGCATGCCATGGACGCAGCGGATTACGAATGCCACGTGGAGTGCGGAAGAAGACGAATCTCAGCTGCTCGAGACGAGATGCTCAGTTGCAAGTGATGACCCTCGACGTTGCCAGAACCAGCCCCGCGAGGGGATGACGTCATTGCAAGACAAACGCAGGGTGTTCAAAGTCTTACCGGGTAAGACCGGCTCGCCTCCTGCATCCGCGGGTGGGGACGTAGTGCCTATCGAAGCACGGCAGGTGATAAGTGCAGCGAAAACGCGTGCGGCGCAAGCGGTGAAGTTGCGTGTCGAGCCCTCCAAGAGCGGCGAATTTACCGATTCCTTGACGACTCAGCCTGACATGGAGCAAAAGGCTGTTCCTACTGTCAATCGGCGAAACTCTACTGCGAGCATCAATAAGGCAGCTTCCAATCACTCGACGATGAGCAATCCCACCGACGCAGTGCAAGTCTGGCGAGCAGACAACTCTGAGATGCTTACCGCGAGTAGCCAATGCTCTGTGAGTCTTCGACCCGGGGTTCGCTACGAGAATCGTTCGACTGATATCGTGGACGTCGAATTTCCGCCGCCTAAACCACCGTCGAAGCTTGACGCACCGCGCTTGCTCGAGGCTTGCGCTGTTGGCGCGGGCACTGAGAGTTCCTCCGTTTTCTTAAGCGATGTCACGTACGACGAGACGATTGCAGAAATCCTACTCTTTGACCGAGACTCGGTCGACAGGGCTAGTAACGCAGCCGCCTATCGCAACTCATTCGCCATTCAGCGACTCTTGTGTGAACGGCGACGTCGCTAGTTCGCACGCTTCCGAAAGGTGCAGGGCGGCTCCTGACGAGGAGCCTGCCTACCTCGGCAGATAAAACCCGTGACGTTCTATCGGCCGCACAGCCCTGGTAGTTATAGCGCCACCAGGACCTCGACTTTACAAAGAATCTCTTCGGCGATTCAGATATCTCTCAATCGCCGACAGGATAAAAAGGAGTACGAAATGACATCAAGAACTTTGCAGATGAAGAAAGGAACTCGCGACCGAAAGAAGCGAGAGCTGGAAGCCGCTAAAGCGGAAGGGTTGCACATGCGATGGATTGGAACTCGAGACCTTCCCGGAGCAGGCATAAAGACGCGAATGACTTGCATGAAGACAAGGCTGAGGGAGGTTCATCTGCTGTCTTCCTGCGAGCATGCCGCGCTGCTCGAGTTATGGTGGGATGAGAATGTCATGACTTTCTTTGAGGCAGTACCTCTGCCCCCAGAGGACACTCAGCGAGCCGCGTTGGACGTCGGAGTCGAGCACCCAAAGTATGGAGCAGAAGACGAGCCAGTAGTGCTCAGCACAGACCTTGTCGCGATATATGAGCGTGAAGGGAAGCTACAAATGAAGGCTTTTTCAGTGAAGGCTTACATGCCCGGCAGACGAGGAGAACTTACGCCTCGACAACTAATCGAGCAGCGGTACTGGGAACGCGAGGGCGTAGAGTTCAAAGCCGTCGTGATGGATGGCATGCATAGCCCTCGGTCGAAAAACCTCAGTTGGCTCCTTCGCGCGGAGAACGACATGAGCGGGCGCGAGCTGTCTACAGACGAGCAGCGTGCACAGACCGAATTGACTCGACGGTTGCGAAAAAGGCTGGACGTTATTGTTATCGATGCCTGTCTTCGGGTCGACAAGATACTTTCTTTGCCTCCAGGGTCGGGCGCGCGAGCGTTTCGGCAGCTTGCAGCGTTGCGCCGGGTCAATTTCGACTTGAATGCACGTGACCCTGTCCAACTTCCATCGGCGCAAGTGCGCGTCGTGACGTCAGTCGTCACACGGACGGGGGACTCTCATGTCCGCAAGAGCTAACTGCCCAACTTCGCTGTCGCAAGGCGATGTACTTCAGCTCAAGAGCGATGAGGAGAAGATTTACATCGTCCTTAAGACGGGCGATGGTCAGCGGTGGACACATTTGCTTGACATCGAGTACGGAATACCAGAGGCAAGACACAAGGCGAGCCCGTTTTCTCTGAAAACGGAAGAAGTGCTTCGTCGGCTTGCTGACAACGTCGAACAAGAACTCGCCTTGCAGCTGCTACCAAAGCTACCAATAAGCATAGCCGAGCAGCGCAGACCTGCGCGCCATGTTCCCCACCGGAGGTCCGTTCAAAGCATCGATGCAGTGGAAAATCCAACAAAAAACGCTGGGTGGCAGTTAATTGAAAAATTGCTGACGTTTGACATTCCGTATTTGAAAGAAGGGGACACGCTAAAGGCCGATTTGCACGGGCCCCAACACGAGGAGTTGTTGCACCGAGAAACGAGGGCACATCGCATTCTGCGTTTCATAGAGATACATCCTTATTCCGAAGCGAAGGTGCGACGAGTCCTCCGCCGTTTCTGGCAACGAGGTCTAAGCCATGCGGCCGCGGACTACGATTACCATCTCTGTGGCGGCCGAGGGAAACACAAGAATTTTAGGACAAAACCAGGACGTAAAGCGAGGCAAGGGTGTCTCAGTGGCCCGGTCATGGACCTTGAAGCCCGCCGCCTACTCCAGATTGCGTCAGATTACTACTTTAAGCCGGAGTATAGGAAGGGAAAGCGTCAGCGGAAGTCAATGAAAATGGCGGTTCGATGGCTAGAGTTAAAGCTCGCAAAAAGACGGGTCTTTGACAAAAACCGACGCCTAGTCGACTACGAGACCGACGTCCGGTCATCATTCACAGCGAGACAGTTGCAATATTTCATTCAGCAGACCTACTCGTACCAGGAGAGGCGTGCCCACATAGTCGGCTCGAAGCATTACTTACTCCACGAGCGGGCGCTAACGGGACGGCTATCCGACACCAGAGGGCCCGGGGAGCGGTATCACATCGACGCTACCGTAATCGACCTGTACGGCGTGTGCCGGCGCATGCGCAGTGTGGCTGTCCCGCGGCCCACGTTGTATCTGGTGGTCGATGATTATTCGAGGACAATTATCGGTGTGCATCTGACGTTTGACCCTCCATGCTGGAAGGGTGCAATGGCAGCGTTGTGTAACGCGTTGGATTCGAAGGTCGAGTTTTGTGAAAGGCTTGGAATCGAAATTATTGAAGAAGAGTGGCCACGAGCCCCACTCCCTGAAGAGATTTTCGCTGACCAAGGCGAGATGTCGTCTGTGCATCGCGGCATGCCGATTTCGTTACATTACGGCGTTCAGCTCTCCAATGCGCCGGCTTATCGACCGGACATGCGGAGCGTTATGGAATGCAGATTTCGGATACTCCCGCGGAGCTGGATGCCACTCGTCCCAGGCGCGGTGGAAAAGGTCAGCTTTGAACGCGGCCAGCAGCATCCGGCGCTTCATGCCGCGCTTACGTTTGATGAGATTTATGCAATCGTAGTTCGCGCAATCTTGGACTACAACCTTCGAGCGGTCACTGCATACCCAACCCCACCAGAAATGGTTCAGCGTCAGCTCGCTCCAACACCGATGAACCTTTGGCACTTCGGGATGGAGGTTAATGGCCGTGGCCGCAGTGTTGATGTTGACGAGTTCCGCTTACGAGTTATGCAGTCAAAGAAGGCGAAAATTGGTTTGCGCGGAATTGAGTTCGCGGGGCTTGAGTACGACTGTCCGCTATCTCTTGTTGAACGCCAGAGTCTTAAACGCGCTGAAAACAAGGACACCTGGGTCGACGTTGTCGGTGACACCACCGACAACTCCCGTATCTATCTTTTAGGTCTGGGCGAACCGATTGAATGCGCTTTAGCCGAGAGTGTTCCGGATTTTCTTCGCGGCCTCTCCCATGAAGAAGTAAGAGCTTACAAAGACTTCGATAGCTGGAATCGAGGTGTACAGGAGGCTAATGGGAGAAAGAGTACGGCCATTACGGAATGCAACATCCGCGAGCTAGCCAGAGATGCGGAGACGAAGACTAAGCAGGAGCTTGTTGAGCGAGGAATGGACCATCCCGACATCTCGAGGCTGGATGAGATGCGAGACCTCGAGCGGCAGATGGGTGACGTTCCAGCTAGCCAGTCCGTGCAAGCAACTGAACGCATGGAAACTGAGAAGAGGGAGTCGTCAAAAACGGACAAACGGCGGCAAAAGAATCTCGGGCGACAAGGAACGCGTGACTTGAAAGAATTTTTGAAGCAGCAGCAGACGAAGGCGTCGAACAATTTCGATTTAGACCCAGAGGAGGAAACATCAGTCAACGCTAGCACGATAGCTGAAGAATCTGAATCACATGTGCGCAATGTCTTTGACTCTTATTGAAGCGAGGTCATGATGTTTGAAAAAGCTAAAGCCGAAAGTGGGAAGTCGTCCATCCGGGCCCGACAACAGGCGGCGATTCGCCAGTCTGCGCACGCTCTCGATGCGGTCTACGTCAAGGAAGGTCTGCTTCCCGAACACGCTGAAAATCCGCTCATCTCCTGTCTTGGACAATATTGGACCATGGACGACATCGCGCGGGAAGTGAGTGTCCCGGTTGGTTTCGAAGAGAGTGAACGAAGCCGTTCACGCGAGTATCGCATGCACGCTATCTCAAGGCTCGACCATCTGGTGGTGTCACTACCGGCCCATCTTTCGGTTGTCGATTCTGTTCACCGCATCATCCGACAACACTACTCTCATCAATCTATCGCTGACAACGGTTTGGAATCGATGCGGGACCGGTACACGATGTCGAACGAAGGGCAACTCAGGGCAGTCTATCAGCACGAGAAGAGCCATGCTTCGTGCTGCGCGTTCTTTGGCTTGTCGGGTTCTGGAAAGAGTACCGCTGTTGAGTCGGCTCTGCGTTTGCTTCCAAAGGTCATTCGCCATAAAGAGACGGGAGTTATGCAGGTAGTTCGGATAAAAATCGACTGCCCGCGCAACGCTGGTTTGAAGGATACCCTCAAACTCATCATCCTAACGTTTGATGAACTGCTTGGTACGAATTACACGGGTGAACTTTCAGCGAGAGCGACGGTGGCGGACTATGCAAACAAAGTTCACCGAATCTCCAAACGCCACTTTGTGGGAGTGATAGTACTTGACGAAATCCAAAATGCTCTCCACGCAGCAGCAAAGAGTCAGGACCCTCTGTTCGACTTCTTCGTGAATTTCACCAACATCGTGCGCACCCCTGTCATCGTTTGTGGGACGCCCCGGGCCGAACGACTGTTTAGGAAGACACTGCGACTTGCGCGCCGAGTGAGCAGTCAAGGTGTGACAGTTTGGCGAGGCATTCAGAATCCTTCTGACTGGGATAGGTTTTGCAACAAGCTTTCGATGTATCAGTGGCTGCAGAAAGCGCAGCCTTTGACCGAGTCGGAGAGGAAGTGCTTGTGGGAACTCACGCAAGGTCTTCCAGGTGTCGCAGTTCCGCTGTTTCAGCTCGCACAGTATGCGGCCATCGAGACAGGCAAGGAACAACTCTCGAACGAGGTTTTCAAGATGGTTTTCAAAGAAAAGATGTCCGCACTACAACCGATTTTGGCAGCGATTCGTTCCGGTAAGAAGGCCGCGATGATGAAATTCGACGATGTACTCGGCGATACGATGAAAGATGTTGTAGATGATATGAGAATTACCGCGCAACACAACTTGTTCTACAACGCGGCAATCAACCATGACCGTATAGAAACCAACTTGGACGCGGTCTCGTGCTTGATTGCTTCAGGTATTCCAGGGGAAATCGCATCGTCGATGGTCGGGCTGCTGCAAAAGCAACATCCGAATGCAACACGCGAGCAACTCTGCTACGAGGTTAACGTTATGTACTACAAGACGAAGGACTCTAGGCTGAAATTTGCGAACGCGGGCAAAGTCAAGCCTGAAACGGCTGAAGTGGCTGATTGACGTTTTAGGGTAGGTGGCCGACGTTGTCGGCCGCCGCGTGAAACGATTTCCATTCGATGAGAGGTCAACATGGCTGTTGCGCTTCGGTTGCCTCATTTAGATGAGATGCTGGTCGGACCGCTGGTTGAGTACGTTCAAGAGGAGCGCGTCAGCAACGTGCCCGCTTTCCTAAAGAACCTTTTTGGTTACGATGTGAAAGCGTTTTTCGATATGCTAAGCGGACTGGACCGGCTTTCAGAACAAACGGCTCAATACTGGTCCTGCAGCGCGAAAGCGATTGCGCGGACGCTGACTGCATATCCATACCATACCGCGAGTTGCTCGCCGGCGGTTGCCGCTTCAGTGCTTGAGTTGATGCGAACATCCGTCGGTAACGTCCGTGACCGTCGGGGACTTATGTTCGGGCGATTTGTTCGGCTTGGGGAATTTCGCTACTGTGACCAATGTGTTTATGAAGACAGGCTCGCGGTAAAGCGCGAATACCTTCATCGTTCGCATCAACTTCCCGGGGTAGTTGTTTGCCATGCTCACCGGTGCCTTTTGAACTTCTCGCCGGTCCGAGCGAATTTGCCGTTCCGTCCTACGGCCCGCTCGGAGGGACCCTGCATCGCCGGCGCACCTATAGATATAGGGATTCGTAGCGATGAAGTCACAACGCGTTGGCACGATGTCGCGCGCCGTTCTGCCGATGTCCTTACGTTCGCACTGTCAAGCTCAATGTATTGCTCACGGGACGTATATCGCACCCAGTTGAAAGAATTAGGTTACGTCGTGAAGTCTGGGGACGTTCAGCTAGACGACCTCTCGCGTCACGTGACCGATTACTTTACGACAGGCTATTTGACCCGGATTGGATTAGGAGGCGGGCAGCGCACCCGCGATTGGCTTGCATCGCTACTCTGCGGAAGACAGGCCGTCCCGATGACACTTGTACACATCCTGCTCCAATCGTTCATCGGCTCGAAACTTGGGAAGCCTACTGGGAACGACGGACATTTCTAATGTTTCAAGCTGGCCAACTGATGAAGGTTTTGCGGAAGATGCCTACGGGCAATTTGCGAAGTCCAAGCGCGGAACTAGCTTCAAGTTCGGCTTCGAGTGAGCGCTTGCCCGCATCGAAAGCGTCTCCCAATGAGGTTGGCGATAACGTGTTTAAGCGTTTCCGGAGATTCCGTCAGCTTCTGAGTGGCCGAGTTGAGGATTGCCAAGGTATCTCGGAAGCATCTTGAGCGTCGGAAGGAATGCGTGCGACAAGCTGCTTAAACACGTCGCATAGACGAGATGGAGGAATTTATGGCTATCGCAATGGAACCCTTCTACCCCGGAGAAACGGTACACCACAATGTCTCACGTTATGTGGTGAAGGTAGGCGTTGAGAGTGTTGGTCGGGTATTGAGGCTCACATTTGGGCGCGACACCTGCTACCACAATCGAGTTTTGCCGAGCGGCATCGACCGCCTCTGCGAGGAAGCTCGAGACTATTGGGATAAGAAACCGGATGAAATCATCGCAGAGCACACCGGATTCGAGTATTACCTGTCGCTTGCCGACGAGGAAACCCGAAAAAAGGCTACGACCTTTATATTGCAACCGGCGGGGTCAAAACTAATGAACTTGTGCGTGCGTAGGAAGCGCGATTTCGATAGGTATGCGTATCGTTATTGCGATGAGTGTCTCCATGAGAGTAAGAGAGAGAACAGAGAGCCCTATATCCGCGTTGACCATAACCTGCCGGGCGTCCTTGTCTGTCCAACCCATGGGTGCGCGCTGCGTACGTTTGACCTGGACCCCAATGAACACATGCGCGCTTCTGCTATTACGCTCAAGAGATTTGTGTCCGACGCAAACCGCCGTCCAATCCAAGACTACAGCGACTGCCATAAAAAAGCCGCGATGGACGTCTCACGAAGAAGCGCCGGCATTGATGCGGCTAGTCGTCAAGAGTTTTGTACTTATCCGTATGAAGACAAGTTGAAAGCAGCCGATTTGACGACGTCTGATGGGACCTTAAAGCGGAGGGAAGTGTGGCGAGCTGTTGAAGGATACTTTGGTGAGCAATACTGCTTTGAGACTGGATTGGAAGAGGGGGCTTTCGTGAGAACGTTCTGGAGGGAACATGAAAATCAGAACATTCGGTGCCCTCGACCGCTTCGATATGTTGCCCTTCAATCGATGTTGGACCAACGAATCTCGCAAGGGGCAGGAGTTGTTCCACTGATTTTGGAGACCGCCCCGGTACTTGGGAGCACGATAGCGCTTTGCCGCAAACCGACCCTGGCCGTTCGACGCGGTGTATTTAAGATTACATGTGAGGAAGACTTCGGCGCGCTGGCGCGTGCACATCCATGTAAAGGAAGGCTTCACCGGAAGTCTGACCGCTTTACGAGCATCGAAATCAAACCAAGCGCAGACCGGCTCATTTATTCATGCAGCTGTGGTATCCGGGTCAGCGTCCGACAAGACAGCGACGGAACTGCGACCAAGCTTCTGACGGTTGACTATGGAAAACGATACCGCAACGCCTTCGAGCGGCTCTTTAGGAAGGGGGTCCCGGCAAATGTCGCTGCACGGCAGCTAGGCATAAATGGGGCTGCTGCGCATGGGTGGAAACACAAGCTGCAGGAGGCGAAGGCACCCAGTCGCATCTCCCGCGAGATGGTCGTCGCGAAACGAATAATTTGGGCGAAATTTTTTGATGATTTCCCTGATAAAGGCGTGGAGCAAGCAAAACGGGAGGAGGGCGCCGCGTTCAGCTTTTTGTCCCGATATGACGGCGCATGGCTAAGAAGCTTCAACCAGCAGTTGACGGCTCGCCGTCGCGCGCGGACGCTCGCAAATGAAAAGGCCAGATTGAAGGAGGCAAAGGGGAAGCTGGCGTCGATTGTGCCGCCGATTTGGATAAACCAAGCGACATTGCGCCGTGCTGCGGGATTGCGTCGTCAGCGTGCCGGGCGCGTTGACGCGTGGCAGCGGGACGCCGACCGCTTGTCCGAGTCGCGCGCCGACTTCATCGGACGGACGCTCGCCTTCTGGAAGGAAGAGCTCTGTGACAGACGCTCCGTTCCAAATCTGGAGTTTTTAAAGTTTTGTCATCTGAGGGGTAGCGCACTTTCCCCTGTTCAGCGACGCGACCTAAAGGGCTGGCTCGTAGGAGATAGCTCACGTTGCAATCTTTAGATACTCGCGCAGCGGCACTCCGGTTTCATGGGCGATATGTTGCTGCAATGCAACATGTAAGTGTATTGGCGCTAATTATTTTTTTGGCGCAAACCGCCGCCAGACAAGGTTGCGTCAAACTTTGCGTCTCGTAATCGGGGCGTGTTATGAGCCATTTTCGGCCGAACTGCAAACTGTGTTTTTTCAGTTGCGTACCTGTAGGCATAGCGCCGTGGGTCCTTGGGCGTCATTTTGCTGCAGACTTAGGTGTCTTACTCTACGGTAAATCAGGTGCGCTCTGCGCGCTTCGCCGTGGGCGCTGAGATGCCAGCGCCGGCTTCATCGGAGAGACGTGCGAACATTGGAAGAGACATCAGGACGACTGCCGCCGTCGCCAAAAAGGCGCTCGCTAGTTGCCAGCGTTCGGTCTGAACGCTGCCGGAAATCAGCATCGTGGCTTGAATCGTCCCGGCCGCGACGGTTACACCAAGCGCCTTCATCAACTGCTGCGCGGTGCCCTGAAACGAAGTCGCGGCGGCGAGGCGCGGCTTCGGAACATCGGCGAAAGCGAGCGCGCCCATCGTCGCGAAACTGAGCGAGCGGCCTAATCCGCCGACGAGGAGCAGCACGAAAATGGCGGCTGCGGGCCAAGCCTGCGACATCGTCGAGCACACGACCAGAACCAGCGCAAAGATCACGCTGCCTGCGCACAGAACCGCGCGCACGGAGAATCGCCGGAGTGCGAGCGCGGTCATTGGACGCATGCAAAAAGAGCCGAGCGCGCTTGCAAAAGTCACCAGTCCGCTAGCGGACGCGCTGTAACCGAAGCCGGTCTGTAAGGTGAGCGGCACGAGAAAAGGCAGCGCACCGGCGCCCGCGCGGAAGAGGCTGCCCGCGACCGTGGCCGCGTGAAATGTCGGAATGGCGAGCAGCGAGAAGTCGATGGCAGGATTCTCCACGCGCCGGCAGTGAACGACGGTTGCCCAGAACAGTAGGAGGCCGACCGCGACGCATGCCCAGGGCAACCCTTCGGGCATCACGCCGCGTCCCGCGCTTTCGATTCCGATCATGAACAGACTCAGCGATGTCCCTGAAAGCAGCATGCCGCGCAAATCCGGTGGCGTGCGGCTTTCAGGCGGCGAGGGCGGCAAGAGCTTCCACGTGAGGACGAGACCGATCGCGCCGACTGGCACGTTGACCCAGAAGATGCTGCGCCAGGAGAGCGCATCGGTGAGAAAGCCGCCGAGCGGCGGCCCAAGCAAGGGGCCGACAAGCGCGGGCATGGTGAGCCACGTGGTCGCTTGCAGCAGCTCTTCGCGCTTCACGCCGCGAAAGAGGATCAGGCGGCCGACGGGCACCATCATCGCGCCACCCAGACCTTGCACGATGCGCGCGCCGATGAGTTGCGGAAGATTCGCCGCCGCCGCGCAAGCGATCGACGCGAGCGTGAACGTGGCGATTGCCCACATGAACACGCGCCGCGCGCCGAAGCGGTCGGCCACCCAGCCGCTCGCCGGAATGAAGACCGTGAGCGCAACTAGATAAGCGGTAATGGCGCTGCTCAGATGGACGGGATCGATATGCAGGTCGCGCGCCATCGTGGGAATGGCGGTCGCGACGATGGTGCCGTCCATGTTCTGCATGAAGAGCGCCGAGGCCACGACGGCAGCGGTGATGCGAAAGTTGCCGTCGTTCACGATGCAGTGTGTGCTCGCACGCTGCATGGGCGCTGCAAGGCATTTCGAGTGGATGACGAGTGCATGCCCGCCAGTCTACGCGAAGCCCGCGGAGGCGCGCGGGTCGCCTCTCAATTCCGCAGTGCGATGTCTTCGGCGTATTCCAGATAGTGAGCAAGCGGCGGCGTGCCACGTGCGGCGTCCTTCGCTTCGTCATCCCAGCGGCGCAACGCCAAGGCATCTTCGGCGAACGGGCGCGCCAGAAAATCGCGCGCTTCGTCGGCATCGAATACGCCGCCTTGCAGCTGCAAACTGCGCACCGAATCGGGCGAAAGAAGCGCGTGATATGAGGCATCGACCGCGCAGAGGCAGCGCTTGGCATCCACGTGAAGGCGGATCGGTTCGAGCACGGCATCCGCGAACAGCGGGCGTAAGAACGGCAGCGCGTAATACTGGTGGAGATCGTCGATACCGCGTGTAGTCGGCGTATCGCCCTGCAAATTCAACAGATGCCCGAGGTCGTGCAGCAATGCCGCGACGATCAACTCGCGTTGCGCGCCCGCCTGCTCCGCGAGATACGCTGTCTGCAGCGCGTGTTCGAGTTGCGTGACGGGCTCGCCGCTATAGGCAAGCGCCCCGTAGGTGTCGAAGAGATGCCGGATGTCGTTGAGGGAGAGCGCCATCTTCCTGTGCAGTGCGAGGAGAAACGGTGATTGTCGCGAGTCTTCATGACGTGCCGATGGCATCGCGCACCTGCATAAAACCACTGTTTTTAGCGTGTTACGATGCCCTTCGACCCGTCAATCATTCAATGCAGATGGCAACGTTATACGAAACGCTTGGAGTAGGCGAGCACGCAACCGAGGAAGAGATCAAGCGCGCTTATCGCAAGGCCGCGATGCGCTCGCATCCGGATCGCAACGCGGGTAACGAAGACGCCGCACGCGCGACGTTTCAAGAGATCAAGGAAGCCTACGCCATACTTTCCGATCCCGCGCAACGCGAAGTCTACGATCGCATTTTCGCGGAGGAGGTCGCGCGTCTGCATAAGGCGCAAACAGAGCGCGAAGCGAAGGAGCGTGAAGTACGCGAGGCGCGCTATGCGGAATATGTATCGCTCGCCATGCGGTTCGCATCGCAAGGGCATAACCGCGATGTCGTCTTTGGCGCGCTGCTTGGACAGCAATGCGATGAAGTGCAAGCGCGGCAAATCGCGGATAGCGCGATAGCGCTGCATGATTCGCGACAGACGGCTGACGCCGAGCCAGCCGAAGAACCCGTCGTTGAAAAGAAACTGGCGGGTCCCACGATCAATCCGCTTGGTTCCATGTGGTTCCAGTTTCTCAACAACCTGAAGCTTTAAATCGATGCCGTGCTACGCGGCCAGTCTTTCGCCACGCATGTTACGGTGACGCGGCGCGGGCGGATACACACACCAGTGGCCGTCGTCGTGACGGAAGAAAAACAGCGCGCGCGATGCAGCACCCTGCAGCGTTTCCACACAAACGAAGCGGCGCCGGTCTGCGCGCGTGCGGCTGAATTGCCTGACATGGACCGGCATGCTTCCGGGCGCCAGCCATTTTTCGACCTGATAGCGAAGGGATTGCTCTTTCGTGCATTTCATTCCGAGTCTCCAACACGCGGCATTCATGTTCGGGCTAACGGCCAGATTCGCTCAAGGCTTTACGCCCCGCCACTGAAATAACTATGCCGCAATGCATCACGTACCTGACAAAGCACTTTAACTCTACGCCTGAAAACCAGGCGCCTGCTCCAAGTTTGCGAAATAGCAACACGCTCACTTTGAACTGGCGGAGTACGGCTTCGAGTCGATTGAATGGTCATTCAACGCGATGGACGGGTATGTACGCGAACGGTCATATCAATGAACCGATGCGTGCGCTATCCGTCATTTGTGTAAGAGCCAGTTCCGTGCCGCGGCGCGGCATTTTTTTAGAGCGGCCGTGCGAAACTCAGTTCGTGGCCGTCGGGATCAGTGAGAAGGAAGTAGCGCTCGTTCCAGGGCGCATCGCGCGGCGCGAAGTGCGGTTTCATTCCGCAGGCAAGCGCACGGCGATAAAAAGCATCCACGTCGGAGACATGAATGATGAAGCGGCCCCACCATTGAACGGGACCATGTGTTTCGGTCGTGATGTTGAGAAAGGACGTACCTAGCGCAAAAGAAGTGAATGCCTCGTTCGCGCCGCCATGCACGATACGAAAACCGAGCGCTTCGTAAAAGGCGACGGCACGAGGCATATCGTGCGTGGCGAGCGTAACGGCGCTGAGACTTTCAATGCGCGGTTCGTCTTGATTCGAATCGGTCATGTCATCCAGTGTGATGATGATGCGACACGAGCGGCAGCACGTTCAAATCCGGATGCGTACCATCGACGATACTTCGGCCGACATGCCGCGCGTCGTCGGCTGCGTCGTCGGGAGTCTTGAACGCGTCGTCGCCATCGGAATGGAAATGCACGGCGTCGCCAGGTTTATCCGCATGCGCGCCGGGTCTGCATACATAGGCAATATAAACGTAGCTGTTAGACGCGGATTCAGGCGCTGCCTTGATTTGCGGCAGTGCATGAATCTCGAAGCCTTCGTATTCGAAAACGTGCCACTTCGGCGTGGGGTCGTCGGGCATGATCGCCTCCTTTCCATCTTCGCGCGGGCTATTCAACGTTACTCCTGTTGGCGCGATGAATCCATGTTTAAGCGCGTTGAAACGAACGATACGCTTGCTCCGCAGCGCGTTGGACGTTATGTTGAGCCACGGGCCTTTCGCCCGACGAGACTTCAACCATGACCGTCATCCGTCGCGTAGTGCGTGCGCTGTTTCTCGTGGTTATCGCAAGCTTAGGCTTTGCTACAGGCAACGCCGGTGCGCAGAACGAGAAGCCGTCGCTTGCACTCATCGACTGCACGCTTATCGACGATAACGCCGCGTATAACGATGCCGACACCAACCGCATCCAGAGCCAGCGCCTCGCGATGATCGGCAGCGCGCTGCGCGACGACATGCGTGAGCGTGGCCTGTTCCGCATTGCCGATAACGCGCCCGCCAAGAACCTCATCGCGTCGCTTCAAGGGGCGCAAGACATGAGCGCCTGCAACGGCTGCGAACTGCGCGTTGCGCGCCAACTTGGCGTGGAGCGCGTGGGCATTTGCTGGGTGCAGAAGATCAGTAATCTAATCCTCAACATGAACCTTCGTGTGGAAGATGCCAAGAGCGGCGCCACGCTCTTTCAGCGTTCCGTCGATATACGCGGCAACACGGATCTCTCGTGGCAGCGTGGCGCCAAGGCGCTCGTCGTCCTGCTCGCCGACGATCCTTCGATGAAGCCCTGACGCGGCGATTGAACCCACGGAAACGAATTCGGGAGTTTCTCCCGCCTTCCGGCGTTGCCAGAGCGGCGCATGTTGGGCTAAGTTCCATTCGGGCACGCCCGTTCGACGCGGTCGCGGTGCCTGTCAAAACAAATTCGAATCGAACACGAATCAAAGCCGGAGACGACCATGCAAGCCAGATACAGGGCGGCGCGCTTTGCCTGCGCGTCGGTGCTCGCGCCGACGCTCGTGCTTGCCGCAAGCTCCACGCACGCGGCCACGCCCACCGCCTACGTGACGACCGAGTCCGCCGGTGTCGGCGTCATCGATCTGGGCGATCTCTCGCTCAAGCAAACTTTCGATGTGGGCAAAGACGGTCCGCGCGGCCTGAGTCTCAACAAGGAAGGAACACGCCTTTACGTCGCGAACAAGGAGACAGCGGACCTTTCGGAGATCGATACATCGACGGGTAAGGTCGTGCGGCGCGTGAAGATCGGCAAGAATCCGGAGTTCGTGCGCGTGCGTGGCGGCTTCGCTTACGTGACCTACGAGCCGGGCGAATCCGGCGGTCCTCCGAAGCCCGGTCAACCCGAAAAGGACGATGACGATCCCAATGCGCCGCCCGCCGAGATCGCCATCGTCGATCTCAAGACGCTTAAGGTTCTGCGCTCGGTCAAGAGCGGACACGAAACGGAAGGCGTGGAATTCTCGGCCGATGGCAAGTCCATTCTCGTGACCAATGAAGGTGACGACACGGTGTCGGTGTATCGCGTGGGCAGCGGCAAGTTCGTGCGCACGGTCACGTTGCCGAAAGGTTCGCGCCCACGCGGCATCAAGGTATCGCCGGATGGCAAGCAGTATGTCGTGACGCTCGAGAACACGAACAAGTTCACCGTGCTCGATGCGGCCGATCTCAAGATCGTCAAGACCGTCGACACGAAGACGGGCCCGTATGGCGTATCGTTCGATCCTTCGGGCAAGCGTCTTCTCGTTGCCGCTTCGCGCGACAAGACCTTGCAAGTCTTCGATGGCAAAAGCTTCGAGCACTTAAGCGATGTACCGATTGGTCAACGTTGCTGGCACTTCAGCTTCACGCCCGATGGCTCGAAGATTCTCTTTGCATGTGGACGGTCCAACGCCGTATATGTGCTCGATGCATCGAACTATCAGACGGTCAAGCAGATCGGTGATCTACCGCTCGCATGGGGCATCGTGACGTATCCGCCGAGCGCGGGATCGATCGAAGGGCGTTGAGCTTGATGCATGAAACGTGATGGCCGCCATGCGCGGCCATTTCGGTTTGTGCCTTGCATCGTTTCGTAAAGGAATCCGCGCCGCTCAAGAGAGCGCTGGTAGTATCGGGACAGGCTCGACGGCGAGGTGCACCATGTTCACATTGGCCGAGGCTTTCCAGGAGCTCCTGGATTCGCCCTCACGTAAGCGTCTGTTGATCGCAGCTCAAGGCGGCACTGCCAATTGTCATTGGCTACCCGCATACGTCGGCAAGCATGGCGAGTTTCGTTGCGACCCGCGCGCTGCGAACATCGAAATAGACGACGATGCCGCCGAAGCAATCCGCCTCTTCTCCGCTGGTTCGCTTTCTTCATGCGCGCTCGTCGTGCATCTGGGTGAGCTTGGCGTCGGCGCACTCGTCATGGGTCCCGAATCGCCAAGCGACGCCATGCGCATGCTCGAACAACTCAAGGCCAACGCGCTTGGCCGCTTTGTCGAAAACTATCTGGCGGAATTGCAGCAGCGCAGGCCAGCTAAGGTTTATCCCTTCAAGCCGCGTTGAAAAATAATTCGGATGGCTGATAAAACCATCTTTGACAATTCGAAGCAAGAAGGCGCGGATAATGTCGAGCCGAACCCGACCGCGGAAAAGCCGCTGCGCTCAACATGCCAAAGATATCCGTCGTCATCCCGACTTACAACGCAGAGCGCTTCATCGTCGAAACGCTGCAATCGTTGCTGAATCAGGACGCCGATTTCGAAGTCCTGATTCTCGATGACGCGAGCCATGACGACACGCTCGCGCGCGTGCGCAGCCTGAACGACGCGCGCATTCGCATCTTTTCCCTCGAGCATAATCAGGGGCGCGCGAGCAACGCAAACCGTGGCTTCAATCTATGCCGTGGAGAATACATTGCGCGCATCGATCACGATGACATTGCCGAGCCGGGCAGACTTCGCAAGCAAGCGGAATATCTCGATGCGCATCCGCATGTCACCGTGCTCGGCACGCAAATCCGCCACTTCGGTGAAGATTCCACCGTCAGCAATTTTCCGCTCGAAGACGGCGAGATAAAGGCGCGTTTCATGATCGGCGCGGCTTACCTCGCCAATCCGAGCGTGATGTTCCGGCGCGCGTTCATCCAGCGCTTCGAGATTCGCTACGATCCGAATCTGCACATTGTGGATGATCTCGGCTTCTGGTTCGACTGCATGCTGCATGGCGCGCGCTTCGCCAACCTTGCAGAGCCTTTGACGGCATACCGGATTCATCGAGAGATGACGTCGTTGAATCTCGATGTCGTAAAGCTCTACGAAGCCAAGAAGCGCCTTTTCATGCGTATCTTTTCCACGTTCTTTCCGCGTCTCACCGGACATGACGTGCAACGCCTGTGTACGTTGCACGATTGGCCACTCAAGCCGGAAGCCGAACTCGATACATTGATCGACGCGTATCGCGCGGGCGGCGTCGCCCTTTCGCAGATCGACACGCGCTATGGTGTAAGCGCACTCGAACTCGAGTATCGAATGGTCGATATGCTCGATCGCAAATGGCGGGCGTCAGCACAGACCTATCCTCGTAGCGAAGAGGACAAGTTCCGCTGTCACCGCGCGATTGCGGAAGCGATGAGTCAACTCAAGCATGCTTGAGCGGCACACTCACTTCCACGCATAGCGCATCCCCACCCACACGCCACGCGGCGCGCCAACACCCAGAAATTGCTCGTTGGTGGTATCCGCGCCGTTGAACGTGTGATTCGGTCCGTTGAAGAAGTTCTCGCCAAGAATGGCGAAGTTCGCGTAGCGCTTGTTCAACAGATTCTTTACGGTCGCATAGACCTGCAACTGCTTGGTCACGTTGTAGGTCGTATCGAGATCGATCAGAAAGTAGCCGGCAATGCTGCCATTCGTGTCCTGATTGTTCTCGTCGCCGCGCGCGAAGATGCTGCTGCGATACGTGAGGTTGCTGCCGATATTCCATTGCGGCAGCGCGTTGTAGTCGAGTCGCACCTTGACCGTATTCGCCGGAATGCCCGGAATGCGATCGCCGGAGTGAACGGTGATATTGCCGCCGTCATCCGCGCTCGAATTGCTGGCGCTGCTCTCGGTCCATGTCGAACGATAAGTCGCGTTCACGTAGCTATAGCTCGCGGCCATGCCGACCGGTCCCCATTGCGTGCGGCCCGCGAGTTCGAAGCCTTGCCTGCGCGTCTTGCCCACGTTCTGAAAGTAGCCGAGCGTGCTTGCCGCGCCCTGGCTGCTGACGAACTGGATATCGTCGGAAAGGGTCGTGCTGTAGGCCGCCGCGCTCCATGTCGTCGCGTTGCCAAGGCGTCCACGCGCGCCCACTTCGAAGGTGCGCGAAATCACCGGCTTGAGGTCGGGGTCGGCGATGAAATCGTTCGGCAGCGAGCACGGTGCGGCCGGGTCGGCGCAAGCGAGTTCGATAGCCGTCGGCGAACGCATGCCTTCGTTATACGTGGCGTAGGCGGTGAAGGAGCGCGTCGGATTCCAGTTGAAACCGATAGCCGGATTGAAGCGCGAGAACGTGTGATTGCCATCGAGTAATGGCTGCACGCCGCTCTCGTCACCGATCACCGCCTTAGACCAGTTATAGCGCCCGGCGAGCGTCATGGACCATTGCTGCGTGAAAGAGAAGGTGTTCTCGAAGTAGATGCCCCAGTTCTGATTGCGCGTCTTGGCGTCCGTCTGCGGAACGAACGGACCCATGCCGATGGTCGCGCGGCTATCCGTGAATTCGGCATCCTGCGACGATTGCGAAAAATGCGAGTTGGCGAAGTCGCCCGCCGCACCGATCACCAACTGGTTGTCCTTGCCGAAGAGCTTGTTGAGCAAGGTGAGTTGCAGGCTTGCGCCGTAGCTGTCCGTGACGATCACCGACTGATCGTTGGTGGCCTGCGTGAGATCGATATCGTCGTCATCGTCGCCCTCCACGGTGCCGAAGTCGTCGTTGACGTTGCTGCTCACGTTCTTGTTGCGATAGTGACGGTAGTACAGATTGCCGCTCAACTGGATGTTCGGCGTGATGTAACGATCCGCCGACAGCGTGATATAGCCGACCTGATTCTCGTTGGTATCTGGGAACGTATAGGCTTGCTTGAAGTTGTTGAGGAACGAGCGCGGGATCGTCTGCGAGCCGTTTAGCGTGTTGTCCGCACCGCCCATCGAAAGGGAGATCGTCGTATCGGCGTCGGTGTAGCGCAGCTTGCCGAAGGCCTGGCGCAAGCGGCTCGAATTCTGCGCCGCCCAGCCGTTATCGTTCGTGATGTTGGCCGTGAAGTAGTAGTCGAGATGATCGCCGATCAACCCGCCTTGTTCGAACTGCGCCACCTTGCGGCCGAACGAACCGAAGCTCACATCCACCGCGCCGCCAGGGTTGTCCCGGCCGTTCTTCGTCGTCACCGCGATTGCGCCACCCAGCGTGTTCAAGCCGAACGTCGGGTTCGAGCCGGGAATGATCTGCATCGTGCTGATGGCGGCCTGCGGAATCAGGTCCCAGTTCACGACATCGCCGAACGGCTCGTTGATGCGTACGCCATCCAGAAACACCGAAAGGCCCTGCGGCGTGCCGAGCAGCGGCGAAGCCGTGAAGCCGCGATAGAGAATGTCCGTCTGCGATGGGTTGCCTTGCGCGTCGTTGATATCGACGCTGCCGACGTTCTTCTGCAAATAATCGGTGATGGTCTGGGAATGCTGCGCGTCGATCTGCCTGCCCTTGATGGTCTGCACGTTCGCGGGCACCTTTTCGAGCGGCGTGCCGACGCCGATGAGCGGTGTCGTGCCCACCACGACTACCGTGGGCAAGTCGGTATTCGGCGGCGGACTCGCTTCGACGACCGGTGCCACAACGGCGGGAGGCACCTCTGGAGCGCTTGCCGCCTGCGCCCATGCGCCGACGGTGATGCTGGCGAACGCACCGCCGAACACGAGCCGAAATCCGGCTCGGGGTTTGAACCGATGCGCTGACTTGCGCTCGCGCGGCATGCTTCTCATCGTCGTCTCCTCTTGTTATTGCAATGTCGGCTTGAGGTAAGTTCCTTTCATTGAAAGCGTCGCATAAGAACCCGCGCGCGCACCGGGAGCTTTTCCCGATTCAGCAGGGAAGCGTTCCCAATCGCACAAACGGTGTCGCGCCCGAGGATGAAGCCGTGCGTAGAATGCATTCCGTGATACCAAACGAATCTCTTCCCTCGCTCTCCGAACGCCCGCCCGCGCGTTCCATGCGCTCGACCGTATGGAGCGATCTCGCCTGCGTCGTTCTTATCACGGTGCTGGCCGGCATGCTGTTCGCGGCCTTCGACTTCAACGAGTTCACCTACCGATGGACGCGCAGCGCCGAGCGTTTCCAGCTCGATGAATTGCCCGCCACGCTCGTCGTGCTCGCAATCGGTTTCGCGTGGTTCGCGTGGCGGCGCTACCGTCAGGCGCAGCGTGAAGTTCGGCGGCGCCGGGCGCTGGAGGAAGAGGCGGAGCATCTGCTCGCGGAAAACCGCAGGCTCGCGAGTCAGGCCATTGCCGCGCAGGAAACCGAGCGCCGGCATCTCGCGCGCGAACTGCATGACGAACTGGGTCAGTACCTCAATGCCATTTCGCTCGATGCAGGGCGCATCCGCGATTTATCGCTCGAACGCGAGCCTGAAGTGCATCGTCTTTCGCTTGCGCTCATGCAAAGCGCGACGCATGTGTACCGCGAAATCGGCGGAATGATCCGCAAGCTGCGTCCGATCGGTCTCGATGAATTCGGCTTGCCGACCGCACTCGAACATTGCATGGACGGCTGGCGCGAGCGCTTGCCCGATGCGGTGTTTACGCTAGCCGTCGATGGCGACTTCGACAATCTCAACGATGCGCTCAACATCACGCTCTACCGTCTCGTGCAGGAAGGCCTAACCAACGTGTCGAAATTCGCGCGCGATTCACGCGTCGAGATTTATCTGGCGCGTGCGCCGGCAGGCGAGATCGTGGTGACGATGACCGACGATGGACCGGGCGTCGATCTCTCAAAGCCGCGCATGGGATTGGGTCTCATCGGCATGCGCGAACGCGTGGAAGCGCTCGGCGGCGAATTTCATATCGCCAGTCAACCCGGTGCGGGCTTCCTGTTTTGCGCGCGCGTTCCGGCTCAGGCGGGACTGCCGTTGCCTAGCGAACTGAACGAAGGAGCGAACGGCGCGTCGGTGAAATCGGCGAAATGAAGGCCTAGCCGGTTTGCTATTTGCGCGAGTTGCACGCCGTTATCGGCGCCGAATTTCTGCCGTATCACGGATTGATGGTTCGCCACTGTCTTCTGACTCAAGCCGAGTTTTTCCGCGATACTCGGCAATGTATAGCCTTGGACCAAGAGCCGCAGCACCTCGAATTCGCGTGCCGAAAGCTGACGTCCGGGCGGTCCTTCCTGAATGGTTGCGCGCAACGCCAGCGCCTGTGATATGTCAGGGCTTAGGTAACACACGCGCCGCGCGACGGAGCGTACCGCTTCGACCAGGACATCGGGTGCGCTCGCTTTCGTGACGTAGCCACGCGCGCCCGCATCGAGCGCGCGGCGCACGAAGATGGCTTCCTCGTGCACGCTGAAGATCAGGACATGCGCATGTGGCTCGCGCGCGAGCATGCGGCGCATGGCTTCTATTCCACTCGCGCCGGGCAGCGCGAGGTCCATCACCACGACATCCGGCTGCAAGGCGCAGAATTTCTGATACGCCTCCGCCGCGTTGCCCGCCTCGCCCGCGACGCTCACGTCGGGACTCAATTCGAGCAAGCGCTTGTAGCCTTCGCGCACTACGGCATGATCGTCCACCAGCAGCACGGCGATGTCGGCAGTCATGGTTGTCTCTCTCCGTTCTTGTTCGAATTGTTCTCGCGCGATTCGGCGGCAATGCGCCGCGAATTCGCATCGTTGCGAAACATGATCGGTTTTTCTTCCGGCTCCTGACGCATCGTGGCGGCCCGCACCACTTCGATCACGCGCTCGTGATGCGGGGACTTGTCGCAGACCGGGTCCGCGTTCGCGGGATCTTGCGTCAGCAGATACGCCTGACAGCGGCAGCCGCCGAGATCGATCGCTTTCTCGTCGCAACTGCGGCAGGGTTCTTTCATCCAGCCGAAGCCGCGAAATCGATTGAACGCATCGCTCTCGTACCAGATGTCCTTGAGCGGCGTCTCCGTGACGTTGGGGAACGTAAGGCCAGGCAACGAGCGCGCGGTATGACAAGGCAAGGCGGCGCCATCGGGCGCAATGCCGAGAAACACCGAGCCCCAGCCGTTCATGCAGCGCTTCGGACGACGCTCGTAGTAATCGGGCACGACGAAGTAGATCTTGCACCGGTCGCCAATCTCTTTGCGATAACGCTCGACCACCGCTTCCGCTTCCTGCAGTTGCTCGGCCGTCGGCATGAGCTGCGCGCGGTTCGCGTGCGCCCAGCCGTAATACTGCGTGTTCGCGAGTTCGAGATACTCCGCGCCCATGTCGAGCGCCATGTCGATAATGCGTCCGATATGCGGCAGGTTATAGCGATGCAGCACGCAATTGAGCACCATCGGAAAGTCGTGCGCCTTGATCATGCCGGCCACGCGCTTCTTGAGATCGAACGTCTTCGTGCTGGAAAGGAAGTCGTTGAGTTCCTGCGACGAGTCCTGAAACGAGAGTTGAATGTGATCGAGCCCCGCGTCCTTGAGCGCGGTGAGACGCTTGTCGGTGAGACCGATGCCCGACGTGATGAGGTTCGTATAAAAGCCGAGCTTGCGCGCTTCGCCGACCAGTGTTTCGAGGTCGTCGCGCAAGAGCGGCTCGCCGCCGGAAAAGCCCAGTTGCGCCGCACCCAGCGCACGCGCCTGACGCAACACGTCGAGCCATTGATCGGTGTTGAGTTCGCGCGTGTGATCCGCATAGTTCACCGGGTTGTAGCAGAAGGCGCAATGCAACGGGCATCGATACGTCAGTTCCGCAAGCAACCACAACGGCGGCGGAATGACCGCTGCTTCGGGGTCCGGCTTGGCAATCGGTTCGGACAAGTCAGTCATGCTTCACTCCAGCACTTACGCAAGCCAGCCGCGCGCGCGCGCTCCGGCAATGAAAGCCCGCACGTCGTCACCGAGATTGCTCGCGCCGAACGCTTCTTCGAGATCGGCGACGAGCTTCGGGATATCGCGCGTGCCGTCGCAGCGCAAAAGAATCTGCGCCGCGCTCTGATTGAGCTTTACCATGCCTTCCGGATAAAGCAGCACATGCGCGTCCTGCGCCGGTTCCCACTGCAGACGAAACAGGCGCTTGAGTTGCGGGCGCAACGCGTCGTCCGGCGCTTCGACCGCTTCCGTGATTCGTTGAGGAGGATTGGCGTCGCTCATTGCGGGAAGGCCTTTTCGATCGAATCCAGCATGGTCCAGAGGATGTCGAGCTTGAACTGCAGGATGTCGAGCGCGCGTTGTTGCTGCTCGCGCGTGTCGAATTGCGCGAGCGTGACTTCGAGCCCGTGTTCGACATCGCGCTGTGCAAGCGACACGCGTGAACGAAAATACGCAAGCCCGTCCGGCTCGATCCACTTGTAGTGCTCGGGCCACGTCGCAAGCCGGTCCTTGTGAATCTGCGGCGCGAACATCTCCGTGAGCGACGAACACACCGACTCTTGCCACGGCGCACGACGCGCGAAATTCACGTAGGCATCGACGGCGAAGCGCACACCCGGCGTCACGAACTTGAGCGACCAGAGATCGTCGCGCGAGAGGCCGACGGCATCGCCCAGACGCGCCCACGCCTCGATGCCGCCAGGCTGATCTTCGTAACCGTCGTGATCCAGAATGCGCAGCACCCAGCGGCGGCGCGTCTCGCGATCGGGACAATTCGCCATGACGGCCGCATCTTTCAGCGGGATGTTGATCTGATAGTAGAAGCGGTTCGCCACCCAGCCGCGAATCTGTTCCGGCGAACAGCCGCCGCTATTCATTTTCACGTTGAAGGGATGGTGGATGTGATACGCCGTGCCTTTCGCGCGCAGTTGCTCTTCGAACTGTTCGCGCGTCCAGGCGGGGCCGGCTTCCTTCAACGCGGTGAAGATCGGGCCGGTCGTGGGATTGAGCATCGGCGTGGCGGGAAAATCGGACATCCAGTTTCTCCGGAATTCAAAGCTCGAACGTCATGCCATCATGCGCGACTTCTATGCCGTGCTCGGACAGTATGCGCCGCTCGGGTCCATCCTCGATGAGGATCGGATTGGTGTTGTTGATGTGAATGAGCACTTTGCGCACCTTGCGCGTGTTTTCGCGGTCTATCGAATCCAGCACCTCGATCATGCCGCCCGCGCCGCTTTGCGCGAGGTGGCCCATGTCCGCGCCAGTTTTCTTCGTGAGGCCGAGGCGGATCATCTCGTCGTCGGTCCAGACGGTGCCATCGACGAGCAACAGGTCGGCTTCGCGCATGGCATCGAGCACATGCGGTTCGAGTGTCCCTAAACCCGGCGCATAGAAAGCACGCTTGCCCGTGGCCGTATTCGTGAACATGAGGCCGATGTTGTCGCCACGCTCGGGCGCCTCCCGATGCGGCGAATAAGGTGGCGCCTTGCTCGACAGCGGCAGCGCATCGACGGCAATACGCGGCAGCTCGGGCACCGTGAGCGAAGTGCCATCGAGCGCGATACGCCGCTGCTCCACGCCGCAGTAATGCGAAAGAATCGACGTAATGGGAAAGCCGGTGGAAAGGTCTTGCCACACTGCGTCGGTCGTATAGAGCGGCAGCGGTGCGCCGCGCTCGCGCAACATCAAGAGTCCGGTGACGTGATCGATCTGCGCGTCCATGGTGATCACCGCGGCGATTCCGGTGTCACGCACGCGCCGCGCGGGCTGCAGTTCAGGATTCGCCGCGATCTGCGCGAGAATATCCGGCGATGCGTTCACGAGCAGCCAGTCTTCGCCGTTGTCGCTGACCGCAATCGACGACTGCGTGCGTGCCCGGGCAGCAATGGTCCCGCGCCGCACGCCGTCGCAATTGCGGCAATTACAGTTCCATTGCGGAAATCCGCCACCCGCCGATGAACCCAGCACGCGGATCTTCATAACGCCTCGCTCAAAACCAGTGCCGTCATGGCCACATCCTTCTCAAGAGACCATCGCAGTCGATCAACTGATGCTTCAACGCACCAAGAAAATGCAACACGACCAGCGCGGCCATGATCCACGCCAGATAGCCGTGGATGCCGAAGAACAGGCCGCGCAACGCCTTGTCGTCCCAGCCCCATTGTGGCAGAAGCACACCCCAGAAGCGCGTGCCGAACTTGTTGAACGACGAACCGAGGTATCCGGTGAGCGGCATTGCCACCATGCCAACGTATAAAAGAGCCTGCGTGATGCTCGCGGCGGCGCGTTGCCACGTCTGCATCGGCGGTAGAGGCGGCCGGCCGTAGACCAGTCGCACTACGATTCGAAGCAGCACCAGCAGGAAAACGGTCAGGCCCAGCGACTTGTGGAAGTTGATGAGCGACGACTTGAAGGCCAGCCCGCGCGGCAGGCCGACCATATAGAAGCCGATGCACAGCATCGCGATGATGGCGATGGCGATCAGCCAGTGCAGCGCGATCAGCGGACGGGCGAAATGCTCGTCCGACGCCTCCACGCCGGGGCGTATGGCAGCGGGCGTTTTCGCTGCGCTCATGTCGTCTCTCCGTTGGAAGGGGTTCGGTCTCTTGGTAACGGGTCCACCGGGTCCATTCTTATCGTCTGCTCAACGCTTGGCGATCAGCAATTCCCCGCGTCCGTCGACAGCGAGATCGCCCGCGTAGCGTCGAGGCAACGCGCGCGAGTCGAGTGTCGCAAAAGGCGCCATCTCGCGGGCCAGCATGCGCGTGAAGAGCGCCCAGAAGACATCGAAGCCGTGACCGCCTTCGGTGAACGTCGGCGCTATGCGCGGCTCGTGAAATAGCACGAGCGTGCCGCGCCGCATGCCGTAGGCTGCATGCGCGCCGGTCTTGCCTGCAATACATACGCTACCCGCTACCATGCGCGACGCCGCGAAGTCGCCTGCATTGCCGGCGACGAGCACGGTGCCTCGTCGCATACGGTCTGCAAGACGCGCGCCCGCGTTGCCGTGAATCACGAGCGTGCCGCCGCTCATGCCGTCCATGTCGCCGGCTAAAGCGCCTGCCGCGAAATCGCCTGTATTGCCGCGCACTTCGAGGCGACCGCCTTGCATCTCGCATGCAGTGAATGCGCCCGCGTTGCCATGAACGTGCAACGCACCGCCTGTCATGCCCATGCCCGCGTGATCGCCAGCATCGCCATGCACTTCGATCCTGCCTTCGGCGAGCTTCGCGCCGATGCGATCGAGCCAACGCGCATCGCCTTCGACGAGCAGGGACGGCGTGTTTGCATCGGCTCTAGCGATGTCGAACAGTTCGCCAAGCGCGCAACGTTCACCCGCGCCCTGCAATTCCAGACGCGTCAATTCATCGGTGGATAAGTAAGCAAGCGCCGACGGTAGTAATGTCGATGCATCCACGCGAAAGCCCGGTGCACCTTTTACGCGCAATGTAATGGCGTTCATGCGCGGCTCCCGTCGATGCCCGCCGCCAATTCATGCAGCTTGAAGTGATACGGTCCGAGCTTGCCGCCATAGTTGCCTGCTGAAATGCGCAGCACGCCGCCCGCGCGGCCGATCGATGTTGCGGCTGCCATGCCCGCCGTCATCGCGGCGCCCACGTCCGCATCGGTCAATCCGTCGATGACTATCTCCAGCACGCAAGCCACGTCGCTCGTCAACTCGCTCTTCTTCGACAAGCCGACGAGCGTCGGGCAAAACGCATCGTTGGTCGATGCCGACGCGCCCGCGTACTTCGAGCCGATCTTCGAACCCGAGCGCACCACGCCGCCCGGAAACGGCGTGATGACGTTGGGCAAGCGATGCATCGCCGCGACCGCTGCCTCGGCCGCGGCAAGCGCGCTATTCAGGTCGCGCGCGAGCAACAGCAGATTGCCGCCGCCGACAGCCTTCACCGTCGCCGTGAATTCCTCGCAAACGAATTCGCCATCCATGACGGGCACGCGCCAGTAACGCGTGCCGTCGAGCATCTTCGAGATCTGATAGCCGTCGCCGAAAAAGCGCAAGCCTGCCCCGAGTGGCGCGTTGTCGGAGAGCGGCGCGCGGCTCGTCGCGGGATCGATGCCGCCATAAACCGCCGTCGTAGGACAGGTGAGCACGCACTGACCGACGCGCCGTGCAATCTGCTTGGCGAGCTCCTTCGACGATATCGCGAACATCAACACCGCGACGCCGGGCCTGCCGTCGGGCGTTTCATCGCCGTTCATGTCACGTTCGATGCCCGCCTCGCAGCCGCAATCGATCACGGAGGTCGCAAAGCCGGTCAACGAATTCGCCGCGTGGCGCGCCCACGTCGGCGTGTGCGCGGTGATGACAAGACGCGTCGCCTTCATCGGAAAGGCTTCGGCGAAGGTGTCGTCTATCTGTGTGTCGTTGATGCGAAGCGCGGTCATTCATCGACCCCCGCTTGCGTCGAAGCACGCGACCGGCAAGAGCCGTCCGCCATTGCAGCACGCGCAGATTTCGTCGTCGCCGATGGCTAGCTTCTCGAACTTGCTCGCGAGATTCGCTTCGGCGAATTTGCGCACGCGCTTTTCGATAGCGCGGTCGTATTCGGGCTGCACGTAATGAATGCCGCCCGTGGGCGTGGCGAGCAATGTGCCGTCACGCGCGATCAGTTCGCCGTCCTTGAACACGAAGGCGGGTGACGTGAACATGCGTTCGCGGTCCGCGTCTTCGCGATACACCGCGATATCCGCCGCCGCGCCTTCGCCGAGATGTCCGCGGTCCGTGAGCCCGAGCAGACGCGCGGGGCCGGCGCGCGTGATGATCGCGATATCGTAGAGCGAGAACTCGCGCTCGATGTTTCCAAGCGCGCTGGCGGTTTTGGCATCGGCGTGAAGCTTGGCGAGTTGTTCGTCGCGAAACGACTTGTCCATCAACAAGCGAATCAGATGCGGATAGCTCGTAAAAGGCGCGCCATTCGGATGATCGGTGGTCATCGACACTTGCCACGGATCGTCGACGAGCAAGAAGATTTCGAGGCCGATGATCCATTGCAGCGCATTCACGAAGCTCTCTTCGCGATAACGAAACGGCACGACGCCGCAGCCCGCATCGCATTCGATATCGCCCAGCACCCACTTGCGCGGATGCGCGAGCGGCGCGTTCTTGAACTGCATCATCGTGTCGCCGGAAGCGGTGACGGTCTGGCCGAACATGATCTGCCCGACGTCGATGGTCACGTTGGACCGTGCGTTGACCGCTTCGGCAATCGCGCGAGCGCCCGATGAAAACTTGCGCGGACCTTCCGTGCCGTAGCTATGAAACTGGATATGCGTGAGATGGATTGGCAGGCCTTCGGCGGCATCCATCGTCTTGATGGTCGATTCGAGATTGCCTGGCACGCCGAGATTGCTCGCATGCACATGCAAGGGATGCGGCACCCGCAACTCGGTCAGCGCGCGCGTGAGCGTACGCAGCACTTCGCGTGGCGTGATGCCGTAATGCACGTGCTTTTCATCGACATCGAGCGAGCGCTGATTGAACTTGAACGCCGAGATGCCGCCCGGATTCACCACCTTCACGCCGAGCGCCTTGCTCGCGTTGACGGTCCAGCCCACGTAATCGCGCAGACGTTCGAACTCTTCCCGCGCGGCGAGCATCCGCAGGAACAGTTCGTCGTTGCCCATCATCACGTAGGCGCCGTGATCGATGATCGGTGTATCGCCCATTTCCAGATGCGCGTGGCGCGCGGTGGAGGCGATCATCGCGGGTTCGAACGCGGCCGTGTAGCCCATTTCCGCATAACGGTAGCCGGTGGCGAGCGTGCCGGGCGTGCATGTGCCGCATGAAGGCAGGCGCAGATAACGGCCTTCGTCGTCGTTGCGTCGCGTTGCGAGCGGATCGTTGCGATGATCCTCGGGCAATAGCAGCCGCGACAGATTCGTCTTGCCGCCGCCGATATGCGAATGCAGATCGATGCCGCCCGCCATCACCACCATGCCGCCCGCGTCGAAGTCGCGTTCGGGCGCGATGGATTCGCCCGCTGCATCCGCGACGATGCGGCCATCGCGGATATAGATGTCGCGCTTGTGCCCATCGATTTTGTTGACGGGGTCGAAGACCACGCCGCCGCGCAGACGCGTGAGGCTCATGACGGCCTCCCGGCTTGCGTCAGTTCGCGTACGATGGCCGCAACGGTGGGATAAGCGGCATCGCGCGCGGCAACAAGCGGCGCGACCACGGAACCGTCCACGCGAAACAAGTGCCCGCCACTGTCGATGCCCGGCGTGGCCACGGGGATGAACACGGTAGGCGCGCGACGCGTGCCGACAACCGTCGCACGATGGCCAAGGACGATGGCGGGCACATCATCGTCAAGCGATGCAGGTAGCGCTTCGGGTGCGAAGCTCGACACCCATAACAGCGCATCGATCTCGCCGCGGCTCGCAAGCGTCTCGGTGCGATAGCGCCATGAATCGTGATCGAGCGGCAAGCCGTAGGCCACGCGCGTGCGCAGCGGAAAACCCGAGAGCCATGTGATGGCCTGATTCACCGTGAGTGCGCCATCGTCGCCGCCAAGGGCAAGCGCGCCGGCACGCGTCGTCTTGTTGAGCGCCTTGACGATACGGCTCAACGCTTCGATGGCCAACGCCGCGTGCGGGCCCGGCAGCGCCGCCGGCTCATGGATGATGGCCGTGTATTTCGCGGCCAGAATGCGTTCGGTAAGCGCGGCGAGTTCGCTGGCGGCGCCCGTGTCGTCGTTCAGCGCTGCGGGCTTTCGGCCTTCCACCAGCGCGGACCATATGGCGAGCATGTCGAACGGTTCGGCGTTTTCCAGTCGCGCTTCGACACGCGCGCCCGCTGCGGGATCGACGCCGCACCCGACGAACACGATATCCACGCCGCGATCTTTGGCCGCGATGCGCTCGTAGAAACGCGGATAGCGCCGCGCCGGTTCGCACGCGACAACCACGATGAGGTCGGCACGCGAACGCACTTCCGAGAGCGTCGTGAAGAACGCGCCACGGTCCTGCAACGCGAGGTTCGCGGCGGCGAGGGTATCGCCGTGCAGGTGATCGAGTATCGCGCCGCTCTGGGCGGCGAGTTCATAGAGCGCGCGTGCGCCGGCTACGTCGGTTGCCAGTCCGCCAAAGAGCGGCCGTTTCGCCACGGACAGGATTTGCGCGGCACGCTGGAGCGCCGACGCGAGATCGGTGGCTTGCCCGTCTACCGTCGGCGGGCAGGGCACGCCGGGCGCGTCGAGCGCTGCAAGGGACGAGGCAAGCCGAGGGCAATCGGTGTTTGTCGCCGCGAGTTGTTGATCGCCGGTGCGCTTCAGCGAGATGTCGTCGCATAGCAATGGGCAGAACGGGCAGGTCCAGTTCCGTTGCCCTCTGTCCTCGGGCGACGACTGCGAAGCCGCGTTCGATGTTGTGGGAGATGCGTGCATGGGGCTGCAAAAGAGCAAGGTCCATGCCGATTTCACGCGGTGCTCCTGCGTGGTCGACAGGTCGCGCTGCCGATACTGCATTACCCACATCTGCAACGGCATTGTTCCGCAATGAAACACACTGTCACCCATGCACGCCCGGATGCAACAGCGGCATCCCGCACGCTTACAAAGCTCTGGCGTCGTGTTTGATGAGACATAACGGCGCGTGCCGCGCTTGGCATGGATATTGAGTCAACCTTCCGACGAACGGTGCTGGCCAAATAGCAAGGCCGCATCATGAAGCGCCGAAGCAACGAGCCAGGCCGCGGCGCCGCTGTGCTCCGCAACCACGAGATCATCACGATGACGAATGCCGCCCGCGCCGATGAGTTCGCGCGAACCCGCGAGCGCCTTCACTGCGGCGAACGTGGTCAAGTCCGGTCCCGCGCACGCGCCGACCTGATCGAGCGTCATGACGATGACGCGCGACGGCCACCAGTCGCTGCCCGATGGCGTCGACCCGAGCGCGCGGCCTGCGTGATAGTCGAGCGAGAGGATCGGGTCATGGTTTGCGGCAAGGGCTTCTTCGAGGGCGTTCGGATCGAGCAGGCTTTCGGTGCCGAATACAGGGACGACACGAGAACGGGAGGACGAGCGCCTGAATGAAGCGATGCGCTCGAACAAGGCCTGCATCGGCATGAAGCCGGTATAGCCTGCATCGAGCCAGATGGAAACGCCGTCGCCCAAAGCATCGCAAATGGCGGCTAGCACAGGCGCGTGATCGCCGCGCTCGAGGATCGCGCCGAGGTCCGCGATGTAGAGCGTGCGTGAGCCGGTCGCTTGGATGAGCGCGGTGGCGACATCGACGGGTGCGCTCGTCGTGCACAACGAGGACCGGATGGGCCGATAGCCTGAGCGTTCGCCGCGCACCGCGCGCACCGCGTGGCCGTCGAGCAGATCGAGAACGGGTATCACCTGCATGGATGGCTTTCCTTTGACCAAGATCTTTGTGTTCGAGTATCTCACTGGCGGCGGCATCGATCCCGATGTCGCGGGCGCGGGCAGTCTTGCGGACCTGAGCGCGCTGATCGTCGAGGGCCGCGTGATGCGCGACGCCATCGCAGCCGATCTGCGCGCGTTGCCGGGCATCGACGTGACCATCGCGAGTTCGCGCTTCGAGCATGTCGATGCCGCCTACGCGCACTGCAAGGCCGAGCCGGGCGAATCCGTCACGCGCTTCGTCGCCCGCATGGCGCGCGCCAACGACTACGCGTGCATCATCGCGCCTGAATGCGATGGTTTGCTGCTGCGTCTTTTCGATGCCGTGGGCGCCGCGCGCTGGCTTGGCTGCGCGAAGGAAACGATTCGCGCGGCATCGAGCAAGAGCGCGACGGCCGCTTGTCTCGCGGCGCGCGGCATCGCGGTCACGCCCGCACTCGATCCCGACGATGCATCGCCTGACGACGCATGCCGCTGGGTCGTCAAGCCAGATGACGGCGCAGGCGGCCTCGATACCTACGTCTACGACGAACTCGACGCCGCCCGCGCCGAATACCAAGCGCGCGCGGAAGCGGGCCGCAATCCCGTGCTTCAGGCGTGGGTCGACGGTGATCCGCTCAGCGTCTCGCTGATTTGCGACGACGAAGGCGCGCGCGTGGTCTCGATCAACCGCCAGAACATCGGGCTTTCGCATGCGGCCGGTAAGCACATCGTCCAGTTCGATGGCGTCGATGTAAACCGTATCGATCGGCATGGGCCGCAAGGGCGCGCGCTCGAACGGCTCGCGCTACGTGTGGCGGAAGCGTTTCCGGGGCTGCGTGGCTTCGCGGGCATCGACGTTGTCTGGAACCCGGCGCGCGGGCCCGTGGTCATCGAAGTGAACCCGCGTTTGACGGTTGCTTATGCATGCTTGAGCCACGCGTTCTCGCGCAATCTCGCGGCGGAACTGCTCGCGGCGCATCACGTCGCGGGTTTTGCGGATGAACGCGATTCGGGTCCGTTGCGCGCCTGTCAGGGAGCGTCCTGATGACGCATGGGCAAGCGCCGGTATTCGGCTGGGACGTGGGTGGCGCGCACGTCAAGGTGTCGATGACGACCCGCGAGAACGGACTCGCCGATGTCGCGCAATGGGCGTGTCCATTGTGGCAGGGCATGACGCATCTCGAACGCGCCATCGATCACGTGTTCGAACGCTGGCCCGATGCCGCGCATGCTTCGGCGCGTCACGCGGTCACGATGACAGGCGAAATGGTCGATCTCTTCAGCGACCGCGCCGAGGGCGTGCGCACGCTCACGCGCACCCTTGCGCAGCGGCTCGGCCCGCGCACGCTGTTCTACGCGGGCGAAGCAGGCTGGCTCGCGCGCTCTGCCTGCGCGGATGGCTGGCGCAAGGTGGCATCGGCGAACTGGCTTGCGACCGCGCAATGGGTCGCGTCGTGCGTGCCGAATGCGGTGCTCGTCGATATCGGCAGCACGACCACGGACATCATTCCCATCGTGGCGGGACGCGTGGTTGCGCGCGGCTCGAACGACGCCGAGCGGCTCGTGAGCGGCGAGCTCGTTTATCAGGGTGTCGTGCGCACGCCCTTGTGCGGCGTTGCGCAACGTATCGCATTTCGTGGCGAGACCACCGGCGTGATGAACGAATGGTTCGCGACTTCCGCCGATGTGTATCGCCTGACCGGCGAACTGTGGCCGCAACACGATCAGCATGCAAGCGCCGACAACGGTCCGAAGACCGAGGCCGCGAGCCGCACGCGCATTGCGCGGATGATCGGCCGCGATGCAGCCGACGCGAGCGATGCCGAATGGCGCCGCTTCGCGCACGCGTGGCGCCACGAACAGTTGCGCACGCTCGAAACGAACCTTGCGCGCGTGAGTGCGCAGCATGAAGCGCTGGCTCGTGCACCGATCGTCGGTGCGGGCTGCGGGCGCTTTCTCGCCACGGCACTGGCGCGTCAGGAGGCGCGCGGTTATATCGATTTTGCGCGGCTGGCCGGTGTGGATGACAACGACACCGAGCGTGCCGAATGGGTTTCGACGTGCGCGCCGAGCGTGGCCGTGGGCTTGCTCGCGGCATCGGCGACGGAGCGTGCGACGGCGGGCAGCGTCATGGCATCGACGTGATGGACAGGCGACAAAGAAGAGCGGCGACGAACCGGGTGCGTGGCCCGGCGGCAGCATGAAAGCGGTCAATCTCGAACGAGGATAACGGCCATGTGGGTGGTGAAGATCGGGGGTAGCCTGAGTCACGACCCTGCGCTGCGCGAGTGGCTGACGCAGCTATGGGAAGTGGGTGGCGGGCGGGTCGTGATCGTTCCGGGCGGCGGCGATTTTGCCGATGCCGTGCGGCAGTATCAAAGCGAATGGCATTTCGATGACCTGGCGGCGCACAACATGTGTCTGCTCGCCATGGCGCAGTACGCCATTCTCATGCAAGGCGTGGCGCCCGAACTCGTGCTGGCGTCGAACGAGGAACGCATCCGGCGCGCATTGCGCGATGGCCGCGTGGCGGTGTGGGTGCCAACCGATCTCATGCGCTCCACGCCCGACTCGATGACCAACTGGGACACGACTTCCGACAGTCTCGCCGCATGGCTTTCCGCGAGACTCAATGCGGAGCGGCTGATGATCGTGAAGTCATGCGATGTCGAAGCGAACGCGCCCTTGGAGACGCTCGCAAACGAGGGCATCGTGGACAAGCGCTTTCCGGCCTATGTGCGCGATGCCAACTACGTCGTGGAGATTTTCAGCAAGGGCGATGTGAACGTCATGCGCGACAGGCTCTTGAATCTCGCTGTCTGATGCCTCGAATGCCCGGCGCTTTTATTCCAGGCGCCGGGAATGCATGCGTCAAAGCGTGAGCGCGCGTTCGCCGTGCAGCGCATTGACCCATCGCGTCACGCGCAGCGGATCGAGCCGTCCCGCGCGTCCGGTGTTCTCATCGCATAACGCGCCGCGAAAGCCCGCGATATCGGGCCTCAACGAACGGATGCGTTCGAGATCGTTCCATCCGAGCGAACCCGCGAGCGCGGTCATGCCGCCGCGTCTGCGCATGATGGCCATGCACTCCGCGAGCACGGTGACATCGACACAATCGAACAGCGTGCGTCCGTCCTTGTGAGCGGTATCGAAGACGATACCCACGAAACCGAGTTGCACGGCAAGCGCCGCAAGCGAACGGTCCACGCCTTCGTCGGAGAGCAGCACGGGCACCACGGCCGCTGGCAAGCCCGCCAGATAACGCAAACATTCGGCCGCACCGGGCCCGGCGTTCACGCCGACCTTCACGTAATCGACGCCCGCCGCAGCGACGTCGAGCACACGCGTGGTGATCTCATCGAGTGCGTCGTTGGGCAAGTCGCCGATAGTGGCGCTGATCGGCCGCACCGCGTAACGCGCGCGCAACGCGCCAACGATGCGCGCGATTTCATCGACATTCACACCGCCCAGCGCGCCCGCGTCCGGTTCCTTCAAATCGATCAGTTCCGCGCCTGCCTGCGCGGCATCGAATGCTTCATCGGCCGAGCGGACGCTCGCGAGCAATGCGGTCATGGTCAGACTCCAAGGGGGTGCTTCAGAGAGTAATCAGGAACCAAGGGCCGACGTGCTGAGCGCCCTGGCGCGATATTCATCGATAGCCTGCAAGAGCCAGTTCCATGCCGTGCGCTCCGCATCGCCCGCGGTCTTGTCGATGGCAATGCGCAAGTAAGCGATCTCGCTATCCACCTTCTCCGGCGGCAACATGAAAAGCCGGCTCACGAGCACCGCGCCTTCGACGACTGCCGCTTGAGCGCGATTGAAACCCGCGAACGGCGCATGCGTTTCGCGATAGACGCATTCCATGCGCAGCACGGGACGCGTCTCGTCCTCGCTCATATCGGCGAGTCGCAGTTCGGTATGCGCAAGCGTGTCGGCGAGCCGCACGCTCGGCACCGCATTGGCCGGAACCGTGGGCCAGTCGCGCGCGATGCCGGTGACACAGCCAGCAAACACGCGCACGTCCGTCGTGAAGTTGATGACGGCGCTGCGTGTGGCGATGACATTGTCGAGTGTGGTGGACGGCCTGAAAGGCGCAAGGATCGCGAGGCCGTCTTCGAAACGCACGCCCATGGGCGCGATGTGCGGCCGGCCATCGCTATTCGCTGTCGTGACGATGGTCTCGTAGATCATGGCGGCGCGCGTCGTTCGGTTGTTCATAACCGCACGGGCGAGCCGCATCGTTCTTTGAACTTCGAGCGATGCAGCGCCGTGCGGGTTCATCCGCCTTTAGCGGGTGGCGATATACATCGTGATTTCAAAACCAAAACGCATATCGGTGAAGCTGGGCGTGGTCCATTGCATAGTCGATCCTCCAATAATGACGGTGGTTGCCTCGCTTGCACGTCTGACGGATGCATTCGTCAGACAGCCGGGAGACGCCGGCGCGAACGATTCACGCAAGCGTCATGCCATCCGCGCCGTGACGCCGGCAAATAGCACGGCCGGGCGGCAAAAGGCATTGCAAGCCGGCACTGTGACAAAAACGCAGCAAAGTGTTCCATCGGCGTGGCGAGGCTTCGCGAACGGGACAGTAGATAAGGGATTGCTTAGCCTCGTGCAAGTTAATCGTGAATTCCTTTCTGAAAGCCGCGAGCCTACTCTGCATTCACAGCAGGCGAACACAACAGCGCGGCGGGCGCCATCGAGCGAACGTCCTCTCATCTCCACTGTCGAGGAAACGGAATGAACGACTTCAACAAGGCTGCTGTAGAGGCAGCGCGCAATCCGTCCGATCCGCGCTCGCGTTATGCGGCCGGCGTCATGAAGTATCGCGAGATGGGTTACTGGCAGCCCGATTACGTGCCGAAGGATACGGATGTCATCGCGCTCTTTCGCATCACACCGCAAGCGGGTGTCGATCCTGAAGAAGCCGCGGCAGCCGTTGCGGGCGAATCGTCGACGGCGACGTGGACGGTGGTCTGGACCGACCGTCTCACCGCTTGCGACATGTACCGCGCAAAGGCGTATCGCGTGGAACCCGTGCCCAATGCACGCGCCGACGATCCGCAATACTTCGCGTATATCGCTTACGACCTCGATCTGTTCGAGGAGGGGTCCGTGGCGAATCTCACGGCATCGATCATCGGCAACGTCTTTGGCTTCAAGCCTTTGAAGGCGCTGCGGCTCGAAGACATGCGCATTCCGGTTGCGTATCTGAAGACGTTTCAAGGGCCGCCGACGGGCATCGTCGTCGAGCGTGAACGGCTCGACAAATACGGACGCCCGTTGCTTGGCGCGACCGTCAAGCCCAAGCTCGGCCTCTCGGGCAAGAACTATGGACGCGTGGTCTATGAAGGTCTGAAGGGCGGCCTGGACTTTCTGAAAGACGACGAGAACATCAACTCGCAAGCCTTCATGCACTGGCGCGACCGCTACCTCTTCGCAATGGAAGCCGTGGCGCGCGCACAAGCCGAGACCGGCGAAGTGAAGGGCCACTATCTCAATGTCACCGCGGGCACGATGGAAGACATGTACGAACGCGCGGAGTTCGCCAAGGAACTCGGCTCGTGCATCGTGATGATCGATCTCGTGATCGGCTGGACCGCCATTCAATCGATGTCGAAATGGGCGCGCAGAAACGACATGATTCTGCATCTGCATCGCGCGGGGCATGGCACTTATACGCGGCAACGCAATCACGGCATCTCGTTTCGCGTAATCGCGAAATGGTTGCGCATGGCGGGCGTCGATCATGCGCATGCGGGCACGGCGGTCGGCAAGCTCGAAGGCGATCCGCTCTCCGTGCAGGGCTATTACAACGTGCTGCGCGAGTCGCGTAACGAGGTGGACTTGTCGCGCGGCATCTTCTTCGATCAACCGTGGGCCGGTTTGCGCAAGGTCATGCCGGTGGCGTCGGGCGGCATTCATGCGGGACAGATGCATCAGCTGCTCGACCTCTTCGGCGACGACGCCATTCTGCAGTTCGGCGGCGGGACCATCGGGCATCCGCAAGGCATACAGGCGGGCGCCGTGGCGAATCGCGTGGCGCTCGAAGCGATGGTCAAGGCGCGCAATGAAGGGCGCGACATCGTCAACGAGGGCATGGACATTCTCGAAGCCGCGGCGCGCTGGTGCACGCCGCTCAAGGCCGCGCTCGATACGTGGCGCGACGTGACCTTCAACTATGCATCCACCGATACGCCCGACTACGCGGTGTCGGCGACGCCTGCCTGACGCATCTCATCTTCAAGGGAATCAGACCATGAAACTGACTCAGGGAACGTTCTCGTTTCTTCCTCCGCTGACCGATGAAGAAATCTCCTCGCAGATCAACTACGCGCTCGATCAGGGCTGGGCCTGTTCGGTGGAGTACACCGACGACCCGCATCCGCGCAATACGTACTGGGAGATGTGGGGCTTGCCCATGTTCGACCTGCACGATGCAGCAGGCGTGATGATGGAAGTCAACGCCTGCAGGAAGACGTATCCGCAGCAGTACATCAAGGTCAATGCGTTCGATTCGGTGCGCGGCTTCGAGACCATGCGGCTTTCGTTCATCGTCAACCGGCCATCCGACGAGAAGGGCTTCCGGCTCGAACGTCAGGACGTGCATGGCCGCGTGCAGCGCTATTCGATCCGCACGTATGCCACCGACAGACCCGCGGGCGATCGCTATTGAGCGGGGAGGCAGTCACCATGAGCGCAGAAGCCACGCTCGAAGAACCGTTGAACCTCGAAGCGCAGCCGCAGCCCGGCGCCGACCTCATGGCGCTGTATCGCGAATCGCGCATCGGCGAAGTGCTGGCGGAGCTGGATCGCGACCTCATTGGCCTCGCGCCCGTGAAGACGCGCATCCGCGAGATTGCGGCGCATCTGCTAGTGGAGCGTGCGCGCGAAACGTTAGGCATCGCGTCCGGTGCGCCCACGCTGCATATGTGCTTCTCGGGTAATCCCGGCACGGGGAAGACGACCGTTGCCATGCGCATGGCGCAGGTCTTGCACAGACTCGGTTATATCCGCCGCAATCACCTGGTTTCGGTGACGCGCGACGATCTGGTCGGTCAATACATAGGACATACCGCGCCGAAGACGCGCGAAGTGCTCAAGCGCGCGATGGGTGGCGTGCTGTTCATCGATGAAGCGTATTACCTTTATCGCCCGGAGAACGAGCGCGATTACGGGCAGGAAGCGATCGAGATTCTGCTGCAGACCATGGAGAACCAGCGCGACGATCTCGTCGTGATTCTCGCGGGTTACGAAGGACGCATGGAGACGTTCTTTCAAAGCAATCCCGGCTTTCGTTCGCGCATTGCGCATCACATTGCGTTTCCCGACTATGCGCCCGACGAGCTGTTGCAGATCGCCGAGCACATGCTTTCGTCGATGCATTACCGCTTCGACGGCGACGCGCGCCGCGCCTTCGAAGACTATCTTTCGCGCAGGATCGCGCTGCCGAATTTCGCCAACGCGCGTTCGGTACGCAATGCGCTCGACCGCGCGCGTCTGCGTCAGGCGAATCGCTTGTTTGCCGCTGCCGAACGCGGCAGCGGTCCCGCCGACGCTCATGCACTGATGCAGCTCGACGCGAGCGATATCCGCGCGAGCCGCGTGTTTGCCGAATCCCAACCCTAGAAGGAGAGCGCGATGCAGGACGGACGCACGACCTTATCGAAGTTTCTGATTGACACGCTCGACCGCAAGCCTGGCCCCGATGCCGCAAGCGGGCTCTCGGCCTTGCTGATCGACGTCGCTGCATCCATCAAGACGATCGCGGCAGCGCTCACGCGCGGGGCGCTCGGCGGGCAGCACGGATCGGCGTCGAGCATCAACCTGCATGGCGAAGAGCAGAAGAAGCTCGACCTCGTGACCAACGACATCTTCCTGCAGCATTGCGAATGGGACGGTCTGCTCGCGGGTATGGTGTCGGAGGAAATGGACGGTGTTTATGCAATTCCCGAAACGTATCCGCGCGGCGAATATCTGCTGGCCTTCGATCCGCTCGATGGCTCGTCGAACATCGATATCAATGGCGTGGTCGGTTCCATCTTCTCCGTGTTGAGAAAGAACAGCGCCGACAACGTCATCACCGATGAAGCCGCGTTCCTGCAACCCGGCCGCGAGCAAGTTGCGGCAGGCTACGCGATCTACGGTCCGGCGACCATGCTCGTGATCTCCGTCGGCAATGGCACGCACGGTTTCACGCTTGAGCGCGACGTCGGCAACTTCGTGCTCACGCATTCCGAGATCCGCATTCCCGAGGATTCATGCGAGTTCGCGATCAACGCATCGAACGAACGCTTCTGGGAGCCGCCGGTGCGCCGTTACGTGCAGGAATGCAAGGACGGCAGAACGGGCTGTCGCGGCCAGGACTTCAACATGCGCTGGATTGCGTCGATGGTCGCGGAGGTGCATCGCATTCTCATGCGCGGCGGCGTGTTCATGTATCCGCGCGACTTCAAGACGCCTGCAATGGAAGGCCGGTTGCGTCTGCTCTATGAAGCGAACCCGATGAGTTTTCTGATCGAACAGGCGGGTGGACTATCGACCACGGGTCGCGAGCGCATTCTCGATCTCACGCCGCGCGCGCTGCATCAACGCGTGCCGGTCATTCTGGGATCGCGCAATGAAGTCGCGCGCATTCATCGCTACCACGGCGAGCACGACCGGGGCGAAGACAAGCCGTTTTCGTCACCACTTTTCAACGAGCGCTCGCTGTTTCTGCCGGAGACGCCCGCGTAAAACCGGTTGCAAGCGCACAGAACACATGGATGGCTCGGCTATACATAAGACCGGAGCAGGCGCTTCGATGTGCGCTTCGGTCAACAGGGAGGCAAGCGCATGTCAACCAAACATCCGATCGTCGCCGTGACCGGTTCGAGCGGCGCCGGCACGACCACTGTCATGAAGAGCTTCACGCATATCTTCAGACGCGAGCGCATCAACGCGCAGATCGTCGAGGGCGATGCGTTTCATCGTTACGATCGCCTCGGCATGCGCGAAGCCTTGAAGCAAAGCGAGCGCGACGGTCTGCAGAACTTCAGTCATTTCGGACCCGAAGCCAACCTGCTCGAAGAACTGCAGCAGTTGTTCGCGACCTATGGTGAAACGGGCGGCGGCAAGTTTCGCCGCTACATCCACGACGACGCCGAAGCCGCGCGCTTCAAACAGGACGCGGGCACCTTCACGCCCTGGGAAGACGTCACGGCGGATACCGATCTGATGTTCTACGAAGGGCTGCATGGCGGCGTGGTGACCGACAAGGTGGATGTCGCGCGTCACGCCGATCTTCTGGTGGGCGTGGTGCCCATCATCAATCTCGAATGGATTCAAAAGCTGCATCGCGATCAGAACCTGCGTGGCTATTCGCACGAAGCCGTGGTCGATACGATCCTGCGCCGCATGCCCGATTACGTGAACTACATTTGTCCGCAATTTTCGCATACGCACGTGAACTTCCAGCGCGTGCCGACCGTGGATACATCGAATCCGTTCACGGCACGCGAGATTCCGCAGGCCGACGAGAGCTTCGTCGTGATTCGCTTCGCGCGGCCCAAGGGCATCGACTTCCCTTATCTGCTGACCATGCTGCACGACTCTTTCATGTCGCGGCCCAACGTGATCGTCGTGCCGGGAGGCAAGATGGGACTCGCCATGCAACTCATCTTCACGCCGATGATTCTGCAGCTGCGCGACCGACGCGCGCGCGCTTAAAGATTTCCCACCATTGCATCGAAGGAGGCCGCTCATGAGCGCCGTCGCTGAAGCTTTGCCCAAAGCGCGTCACACACCCGACATTCGACAGATGGCCAACGCGCTGCGCATGCTCGCGGTCGATGCGGTCCAGCAAGCGAACTCGGGACATCCCGGCATGCCGATGGGCATGGCGGAGATTGCCGTCGCGCTGTGGGGCCGTCATCTGAAGCACAATCCCGCGGACCCCGACTGGCCGGATCGCGACCGCTTCGTTTTATCGAACGGTCATGGTTCCATGCTGCTTTATGCGCTCCTGCATCTCACCGGCTACGACTTGCCGATAGAAGAACTGAAACGCTTCCGGCAGATGGGCAGCAAGACGCCGGGACATCCGGAAGTGGGCGTGACGCCCGGTGTCGAAACCACGACGGGACCACTCGGGCAAGGACTCGCAAATGCGGTCGGCATGGCGCTCGCCGAGGCTTTGCTTGCGCGCGAGTTCAATCGGCCGGGGCATGAGATCGTCGATCATCGCACGTATGTTTTCGCGGGCGATGGCTGTCTAATGGAAGGCATTTCGCACGAAGCGGCATCGCTTGCGGGCACATTGGGTCTGAACAAGCTCGTCGTGCTGTACGACGACAACGGCATCTCCATCGACGGTCATGTGCAGGGCTGGTTCACCGACGACACCCCGCAACGCTTCGCCGCTTACGGATGGAACGTGCTGCGCGTAGTCGATGGCCACGACGCCGATGCGGTCTCGCATGCGCTGCAACAGGCGCGCGTATCGACGAAGCCGACGCTCATCTGTTGCAAGACCGTGATCGGCAAGGGCTCCCCGGCGATGTCCGGCACGCACGATGTCCACGGCGCGCCGCTCGGCACGCTAGAAGTCGAAGCGACGCGGCGCGCGCTCGACTGGCCGCATGCGCCATTCGAAATTCCCGCTTCGATACGCGAACGCTGGAATGCACGCGAAGCGGGCGCGGCGGCGCAAGAGAATTGGAACGCGCGTCTGCAGGCTTATCGCCGCGTGTATCCGGATGAAGCGGCGGAGTTTGAACGCCGTGCGCGCGGCGCGTTGCCCGCGAATTGGCGCGATTCGGCGCATGCACTCGTACGCGATGCCGACCGCGCCGGTCAGACGGTCGCGACGCGCAAGGCATCGCAGATAGCCATCGAAGGACTCGCGCGCGCGCTGCCTGAACTGCTCGGCGGATCGGCGGATCTGACGGGCTCCAATCTCACGCGATGGAAGGACGCGAAAGACGTCGTATCGAACGGTGAAGATGGCATTGCGGGCAACTATATCCATTTCGGGGTGCGCGAATTCGGCATGAGCGCGGTGCTGAACGGCGTGGCGCTGCATAAAGGCTATCTGCCGTTCGGCGGCACGTTCCTCACGTTCTCCGACTACTCGCGTAACGCCTTGCGCATGGCCGCGTTGATGAAGACGCGCGCGGTGTTCGTCTTTACGCACGATTCGATCGGCCTTGGCGAGGACGGCCCGACGCATCAGCCTATCGAGCACGCCGCCACGTTGCGCATGATTCCCGGTCTCGATGTCTGGCGCCCGTGCGATACGGTCGAGACGGCGCAAGCGTGGATCAGCGCGGTCGAGCGCGACCGGCCTTCGTGTCTCTTGCTGTCGCGGCAGAACCTGCCTTTCGTGCCGCGCGATGAAGCGCAGATCGATGGTATAGAGCGCGGCGGTTATGTGCTCGTTGACTGGCCACCGACGAGCGAACGCGATGCGCGCCGCGTCGTGTTGATGGCGACCGGTTCGGAGGTGTCGCTGGCGCTCGCGGCGGTCGAGCCGCTGAAGGCGCAAGGCATCTTGGCGCGTGTGGTGTCGATGCCGTCCACCACCGTGTTCGACCGGCAGTGTCAGGTGTGGCGCGAGCGCGTGCTGCCCGAGGGCGTGCCGCGCGTGGCAATAGAAGCGGGCGTGACCGGATTCTGGCGGCAGTACGTCGGTTTGCAGGGCGGTGTGATCGGCATCGACCGGTTCGGCGAGTCCGCACCTGCGAGCGAACTGTTCGCGCATTTCGGTGTGACGACGGAAGCGCTAGTCGATGAAGCGAAGCGCGTCGCTGCCTGATTTCTATTCCCGCCAACGGAGACATGACGATGGCTTTTATCGCATTGAGACAATTGCTCGACCACGCGGCCGAGCACGATTACGGCGTGCCTGCGTTCAACGTCAACAACATGGAGCAGGTGCACGCGATCATGCAGGCCGCCGAGGCGACGCAAAGCCCGGTGATCCTGCAGGCGTCGGCGGGCGCGCGCAAGTATGCGGGCGAGACGTATCTGCGGCATCTGGTGCTGGCGGCCATCGAGGCGCATCCGGAGCTTCCGGTGGTGCTGCACCAGGATCACGGCGCGAGCCCTTCGGTGTGTCAGCAGGCGATCCGTTCCGGCTTCACGTCCGTGATGATGGACGGCTCGCTCATGCCGGACCAGAAGACGCCTGCGGACTACGACTACAACGTCGAGGTCAGCCGGCGCGTGGTGGATGCGGCGCATTCGGTCGGCGTATCGGTGGAAGGGGAACTGGGCTGCCTGGGTTCGCTCGAAACCGGCCTTGCGGGCGAAGAGGACGGCGTGGGCGCAAAGGGCGCGCTCAGTCACGACCGCTTGCTCACCGATCCCGATGAAGCGCGCGCCTTCGTCGAAGCGACGGGCATCGATGCGCTGGCGATTGCCATTGGCACGTCGCACGGCGCTTACAAGTTCAGCCGTCAGCCGACGGGCGATATTCTCGCGATAGACCGCATCGCCGAGATACACGCGCGCATTCCGGATACGCATCTCGTGATGCATGGCTCGTCTTCGGTGCCGCAGGAGTGGCTGACGGTGATACGCGAGCACGGCGGCGAGATTGGTTCGACGTTCGGCGTGCCGGTCGAGGAGATACGGCGCGGGATTGCGAATGGCGTGCGCAAGGTCAATATCGACACGGACATTCGCCTTGCGATGACGGGCGCGATGCGTCGCGCGATGGCATCGGCGCGCTCGGAGTTCGATCCGCGTCACGCTTTGAAGGCGGCGACGGCGGCGGCGAGGGACTTATGTATCGAACGGTTCGAGGCGTTCGGGTGCGCGGGGCAGGCGGCGAGGATCAGGCCGATGGCGTTGGAGGCTATGGCGAGGCGGTATCACTGAGGGGCTGGTCAGTTGCGTGAATAGTCTCTGCTTTGGCTCTCAACCAAAGCAGAGACCGATCAAACGACGGTGACGCAGTCGTGGTACGGCGAGAGAAGTCGATCGGAGGTAATCAATCGCAGAAGCTCGCTCGCAGCTTGCGCGACCAGCAGACGATCAAAGGGATCGTAGTGAAAAAGCGGTAGGTCACGTACTGCAAGCGCATGCATATGACTCACGGTAAGTTCGGCATAAGCAAGGTCATCCACTCCGTTGAGGATTTGCTGCACACGCGGTTCAAGCTTGCCGCGAGCGGCTTTGATAGCCAGTTCCCAGATGCTTGCGGAACTGACGTAGATTTCAGTTGCATCTTCGATCAGACTGCGTGCCTTCTTTGGAAGCCGTCGGTCTTCGGTCACGGACCAGACATAGATGTGCGTATCGAGCAACAGTCGCATTACCGGCCCTCGAACGCGGCGAGTATGTCGTCGGGCAGCGGCGCAAGCAACGCTTCGGTTATCGCATCGACCTCTTCTTGCGAGATGAGTCCCTTCGCGATGCCAATCCTCCTGCCCTTGACTCGACGAATGCAGCTGAGCGTAAAGGACGGGCCCGAGTCGTCTTGTATTTCAACCCTTTCCCCCTTTAGCGCCAGCTCAATAAGTTGCGAAAAGTTAGCTTTAGCATATTCAATGCTGACGGTGTGCATCATGTTGTGCTCCGGATAACTAAGTTAGCGTTTCAACATGCTAGACGGTTTGAAACGCCTCGTCGATATGCCGAACAGCCAATTGGGAGCAACCTCATGCCGACCGAATCTCCGCCGGGCGAACCGGGCGCGGATGCTGCGACTTTTGCGCTCATCGCCACCGACGGCACGACCCGCACGCTCGACAGTCTCAAGGGCGAGCGCGGCCTCGTCATCGTGTTCATGTGCAATCACTGCCCGTATGTGAAAGCTGCGTTGCCAGGCCTCATCCGCGACGCCATCCAGCTACGTGAAACAGGCGTGAACGTCGTCGGCATCAACTCGAACGATGCAAGCGTCTACACCGACGACGATTTCGACGCCATGGTGCGCCTCGCCGAAGATCAACGCCTGCCGTTCCCGTATCTCTTCGATGAAACGCAGCAAGTCGCGCAGGCTTATGGCGCCGTCTGCACGCCGGAATGCTTCGGTTTCGACCATGAGCTGAAGCTGCGCTATCGCGGCAGAATCGATGCATCGCGCAAGGAACCGTTGCCCGATGCGCGCCGCGATCTCTACGAAGCCATGCGCGACATCGCGGTCCATGGCACCACACAGGCTCTGCAGCTCCCCGCGCTCGGCTGCTCGATCAAATGGAAAGCGTCGTGACTCAGCGTTTTCTGGTGGGCCCGGGCGCATGCCACGCGCTCAAGTCCTCTTCGGGCCGATCCACCTCGCATCCCCAATCGAGCGGCTGATCCTGATCGAAGCGCTTGCCGAGTTGCCACGCGATCTCGGCCCGCGCGAGTTGCACGCCCATGTAGAACGCGTGTCCGCCGTCGGCTTCGAGCTTGAGATCGGGATAAAGCGCGAACGGATCGATTGCAAGGCGATGCCCGTCGCGGTTGTAGACGTGAATGCCATCGGCGGAAACCTGCACGCGAAAGTTGGGGTCGCGCACCGCCGCCGCGAGCGCGCCGATCTCCTCGGCGTTATAAGGAAACGGCCGCTTCGAATGCAGCGCCGACAAGTCGCTCGATATGCCCTTCGGCAAGGTCTGTGTCTCACGCGCCGCATGCATCACGCGCCGCGCGACATCGGCTTCACGCACGGCGCGGCGGGCATGCAGACTCACGGAAGTGGTCAGCACGGCCGCGACGCGCAACTCCGCCGCCATGCCGAACAGCACGGCGTTGATGCCGCTCGTGTCCGCCTCGGTCAACTCGGTCACGTTGCCGACGCCCATCATGATCGGCACATCGGCGTAGCGTTCTCGCAGGCCTACATAGCGCGCAATGGATGCCGCGAGCCCGAACGGGATCGGATCGAGAATCGGATCGGCGAGAAACGGACGACCGCGTTGCTGCATGATGTCGATGGCCGCATCGAGCGATGTCACGTCGAGCGGTTCGCGCGGCACGAGTATCGGCGTCGATGCCACTTCGTCGGCGACCCACAACGTATCCACATTCAGGCTCATCACGTAATCGGCGCCCGCGTGTCCGCCGCGCACGAGTTCATCGGTAAGCATGGAATCGACACTTACGCGAAAACCGCGTTCCTTGAGCATCGTCACCGCATCTTCCAGATGCGGAAACGGCGTAGCGGGCAGGCAACCGATATCGATTACATTCGCGCCCTGAGCCTGATAGTCAAGCGCGCGTGCCGCGATGCCAGCGAGATCGAGACGCGGCGCATCGACGATCTCCGCGAAAATTTCCGTCTCGTAACGCGAGAGATCCACCTTTCGCGCCTCGCGGCCGAAGAACTGCGGCAAGTCCTTGACTTCTTCGGGACCGCGCTCGACCTTCACGCCGAAATGCGCGGAGAGCATGTCGAGGTCGCCACGGCATCGGCCGGGCACGATCACGCGGTGCGTGCCTTCGGTGAGCGGTGGCACCACGCGCCGGCGGATCATGTCGGCCGTCATCAGCCCCGCGACCTGCAAGCCGATTTCGCGCACTTCCCACGAAAATGGCGAGTCCTGATTCGAAGTCGGTGCGATGCCTTCCAGCACTTGATGAAGACTGCGTTCGGCGAGCCGCCCGGTCAGGAAGACGATGTGTTCCATGCGAGCTTCAGTTCGGATAGCCGTTGATCGAGAGCGTGGCGCAAGTCGTCGAGCGTGCGCGCGACCGTCGTGAGTTCGAAGCGCGCAAGCCGTTCGACGTTGTCGAATTCGATGGCGCGCGGCCGCAGTTCGACCCATTGACGCGGCGCATGCGTGATGACGCTCGGTTCCGTATCGCATGCATACACGATGCCCGGCACACACTGCTTACCGGCCTGCGCGAAGAGATTGGTCGGGAGCGTATCGGAGATGCCGAACGCGCACTTGGCGACGGTGTTGCTCGTTGCGGGCGCGATCACGACGGTGTGATAGTCGCCCTGATATAGCATGCCGACGGGCACGCTGCTCGCGCTGTTATCGCGAAACACGCGAAAGCGTTCGCGCAGTTTTGCGAGGGTCCAGCCGTAGAGGGGCAGCACTTCCTCGCCCGCGGACGACAAGAACATGTCGACGCCCGGCAAGCGCAGCGCAAGCTCGATGGATTCCTCGAGCATATGACCGGATCCCGTGACGCACCACGCAAAGCGCGCGTCAGCTTTGAATTCGTCGAGCCGGCGCGCGGGCGTGGGTTCGCTGGACCGTTCCGTCATGCGTCGGCTTGATCCGCTGCGTTGGGCGAGTCGTGCGACAACCTGATATGCAGACGATGCATCTTCCGGTACAACGTGTTGCGGCTGATGCCGAGCACCTTCGCCACGTTGCTCACGTTCCAGCGATGTTCGTCGAGCAATTGCAGCACGGTCTCGCGCTCACGCAACTGAATGGCGTTGAGCGTGGACGTATCGGCGTCTTCGGTGAGATGCGCGAACGTAGCGGCGACATTCGGCGTGCGCGGCGCGCTTTGCGTCGCGGTCTGCGCCGACACGCCGTTGACGATTTCCGGCGGCAGATGCGCGCAGCGAATCTCGGGACCGTCGCACAACGCAATCGCCATTTGCAGCACATGCCGCAACTGCCGGATGTTGCCGGGCCACGCATAACTCAGCAGCGCCTGCCGCGCTTCGACGCTCAATGAAGGCGGCTCGGACGTTTCCGTTTCGAGGATATGGCAGATGAGCGCGAGCGCATCGGCCCGTTCGCGCAACGGCGGCAGATTGATCTCGATCCCGTTCAGCCGATAGTACAAGTCTTCGCGAAAGAGGCCGGTCTGCACGAGTTCGATCAAGTTTCTATGGCTCGCGCTGATGAGCTGAAAGTCCACCTTCACGGTGGTTTCAGCACCGAGCGGCGTCACCTCGTGCTCTTCCAGCACACGCAAGAGACGCGCTTGCAGAGCGAGCGGCATGTCGCCGATTTCATCCAGAAACAGCGTGCCGCCATTGGCCTGCACGATCTTGCCGCGCCGGCCTTCGCGCTGCGCGCCGGTGAAAGCGCCCGCGCGATACCCGAACAACTCGCTCTCGATGAGATTCTCCGGCAACGATGCACAGTTCACCGCGACGAACGCACCCGACCCGTTCGGGCTGATGCTGTGCAGCGCATTGGCGAACACTTCCTTGCCGGTGCCGGTCTGGCCGCGCAGGATGATCGGAATCTTGCGCTGGATCACGCGCGCCGCAAGCTGAATCTGCGAAGCCATGCGCGGATCGCCGAATTCCAGATGCGAGAGTTTGTCGAGGCGGCCCGCGCCGGTGCTCGCGCCATCACGAACGTCGCGGACGTCCTGGGCATCGCGTTTCGGCGCTCTTACGCGCGATCCCGGCGCGGAAGAATCGCGCGTGACGGGATCGTTCAGGAGAATGCGGCTCGTGTCGCGCATGCCTTCGCGCGGCGTCTGCGCGGTCAGGAAAAAGCGCGTGTTGGCCTTCGCGCTGTACACGGTCACCGGATGAAACGAGCCGCGAATGCTGCGCGCGATCATGTCTTCGAGCGATGCGTTGAACGCTTCCTCGATGCGCTTGCCGTACAACTCCGCGGGCGAACGCAGGTCGAGCTGAAAGAGCGCGCTGCGGCTCGCGGCGAGCACCACGCCGTCGTCGCTGACAGCGAGCTTGCCCGCGTGCAGCGTGCCGACGAATTCCGGCCGGCTATGAAAATGGATCATGTTCGCGTGACGGTAGCGCGCATCGATCAAACGATTTTCGATCATCTGCCGCGACATGCCGACGAGCACCAGCGAATGCTGCTGCAGGAGCTTCGAGCGGCTCGTGACATCGAGCACGCCGACCACGGTGCCGCGATCGTCGAAGATCGGCGCGGCCGAACACGTGAGCGACGTATAGCGCGGATAGAAATGCTCGTGCTGGCACACGGCAATGCAGTCGCGTTCGATCAGGCACGTACCCATGCCGTTGGTGCCGGCTTCGCGCTCGCTCCACACGGCGCCCACGCGCAGGCCATCGGCGGCGACGGCCTCGCCGAACGGCACCGAGGACACCTGATGAACGATCACGCCGTCCGCATCGACGAGTACGACAGCGAGTTCGGGATCGGCCAGTTGCTGATAAAGCGTCGTCATCTCCAGCTTCGAGCACGCGATGAGGTCGCTCGCGGCCTCGCGGCGCTCGGTGAGTTCGCGCTGCGTGAGCACGGGCGGCATGACGAAATGGCCGGGGTCGAGCCTGAACTCCGTCAGGCAGCGCGTCCACGATTGCGCGACCGAAGCGCTGGTGCGGCGAGACGCCAGCGGATTGTTCACGATATTCAGCACTTCCCTGACATGCGTATCTACGTCTGCTAGCAACGACATGGGGCCGTGTCTCCGTGACGTCCGTTCCGGCTGCGCTCGTACGTGTTTACGCGTACGGCACAGCCGTCGAAAGTCGAATCTGTTGTGTTTTCCGCTGGCGCTGCGGGTCTCGCTACTCTATTGGTACTTGTATTTGCCGATAACCGCACGCGCGCGCCTCGTGGCCGTAGTGCCTGATTGCCTTCAGTCGGCCAGCACGGTTCTCAAAAACTTTACATGCTCTGACGCATTGGTTCAATAAGTAGTCGCATTGGTTTAAGCGTTCTTGCCCGCTTCTTGCTTGGAGCTTACGGATTTTTCGATGCCGATCCGGAGACGACGATATGGGCAGATTCGAACCGATTCGCGACGCCATTCAGGCGGACGCCGATGCATCCCGTGGGGCTCACATGGATATCGTCTATATCGAGGGACTCACGGGCCAGACGGTGATCGGCATCGACAAGAGCGAGCTGCACGACCCGCAGCCGGTGCGCATGAATCTCGCGATCGGCGTGCCCTCGCTGCGCGCGTGCGTCACGGATCGTATCGAAGATACCGTCAACTATGCTGCGGTGCGGGAGGCGATTCTCGGGCTCCTGGCAGCGCACCATGTGCAGTTGCTCGAAGCGCTCGCCGAACAGATCGCGCAGCGCGTGATCGCGGACTTCGGCGCGCATTGGGTGAGGGTATCGCTCGAAAAGCCGGCCAAGTTCGAGGATGTCGAAGCGGTGGGCGTCGTCATCGAAAGGCGGCGGAGCGCGGCGACGGCATCGCCGCGTGGCGGCGTGAGTCTCGCGTGGATCGGACGCGGCTATATGCCGGAATGAGTGTCGAGTCTTGCCGGTGCGTCACTGACGACACCGGCAGCATCTGCATGAAACGGCTGAACCGGCTTATCGAGCCGCCGCCTTCTGCACGATTCCGCAAGCCTTGAATGCGTCCTTCTGAAGCTCGCGGTACTTCTTCGTCTGTGCCTTGGCGCGATCCACGCGAAACTCGCCGCCGCCTTCGCCACCGAGCGAGGCGTACTTGGAGAACGTCATCTGCTCGACGAAATCGTCGTAGGTAAGGCTCTGGGAGATCTTGTCGATGGCGCAGGAGCACTTGTAGACGTTGGCGAAGTCGTGGCCGTTGTCGTCCATGCAGCCGAGCACGTATTCGACGCGTCCCTCGGTCGGATAATCATGTCGCGAAGCGGAAGCGCCGTCCTTGGCCGCGGCCGTCGCGCCGAACGAAAGCGGCGAAGCGAGCGAGAGGCAAGTGAGCACCGTCAACGCGCAGCAACGTGGGGTCATGCGATAAGCCTCGTATTCATCCGTGATTCATGTTTGATTCGAAAGCAGCCGGCGCGGATGTAAGCCCCGCGCCGGCCACGACAGACGATCAGTTCGCTGCGAACGGATGCGCCGCCGATCCCTTCTTCGAAACGACTTCCGAAGCCTTGGGCTCGCCCGCCACCGCACGCTGGAGAGCTTCCTTGGTTGCCTTGTAGTTGTACTCCTGAATCTTCTTGTCGTCATCCGCTTCCCAGTGGATGAAAACCCCGACGCAGATGAAAAGGTCGTCGGCTTCGTCGGCGGGAATGGTGCCGTCCTCCACGCTGTCGGCGACCGCGAGCGCCACCGCATGCTGCGCCGGGCCGAACATCTGCACGGCTTGCTTCGCGCCCTTGATCGTGACCTTGTTGAAGAGAATGGTGTTCGGCTTGGTCAGCAGATTCGGTGCGACCACGGCGAGTAGCGATGTGAAGCCGTCCTTGTTGTTGGTCAGCGCGTTGCAGAACGCGGTCTCGGCAGCGGAACCTCGCGGTCCGATGATCAAGTCGATGTGAGCGACTTCGTTGCCATCGCCGACGAGCGACTCTCCTACCAGAACGCGGTTGATCTTGGCCATGCTCTTCCTCCAATGGATTTGTTTCTAGGGACGTCTGACTCGCTCCCGAAGCACGATCCTCAAACCCGTCTCAAGGCGTTCGCACCGCGCAAAGCGGACTGCATAAACGCGAAGTTCCTAACATGTTCCGTGCCAATTTTTGTCCGCACCCGGCGCGCTTCGTGCAAATCATTCGGCAAACGCGCCCATCGCGAGCGCCACGAACAAGGTTGCAACCGCGAGGTCCGCGCTCGTGCCGGGATTGATGCCGCGCGCCTTCAGTTCGGCGTCCCACGAGTCGAATGCGGGGCAGTCGTGAAAACTTCCTTCGGCGCGCCATCGGTCGTGATGTAAAGCTGCATCGCGCGTGACACTTTGCGCCATCGCCGCGCCGAGCTTGCGCACTATGTGCGAATCGGGCCATGAACGCAGGAAGATGAGGAATGCGTCGAGCATGGCTTCCTGTGCCGTCGATGCATCGATCAGTCGGACGGTATCGAAGATATCGGCGAAGCCATTGGCGTATTGCCGCGCGATGCTGTCGCGGTCGGCGGCAAGCGTCATCGCCGCGCGCAGGTCGATAGCTGGCGCGGCGTGGACGGTTTGTTCCGGCGCGTCGCCGAGGCCGCCCGGATTGGCCAGCGCAATCGCGCGGTAAGCGAGGCGCGCGTCTTCCAGGTCGAGCGCATGCAGCACCCTTTGCGTTGCAGTGCGCCAAGCGGCGATATCGCGTGGAGCGGTTTCTCCGAAAGCCACGCACAGCGGCGCGCACAAGAGCACGATGCCGAGGTTCGTATTGCAGCCTGCAACGTCGAAACTGCGGCGCACCGCTTCGAGAATGCGCGTGCCGACGCTTGCATTCGGCTCGAACAAGCCGATTGCAGCCGCTTGAGCGCTTTCGACGAACTGGCTCGCGATCATTCCGTGTCCGGCGCTCGCCGTGCTCACGTTGCCCGGTTTGCGCGTTTCCACATCGAGCCGGCATGCGCGCAGAAAAGCCGCTTTGATGTGATGAAGCTCAGGCATCGCCGCTCGCCCGCGCAAGGTTTCCTTTCGATGCCGCGAGCTTGCGGTCGAGCAGATCGTCGACGAGCAGCGCGGCGATATCGAGCGATGTCACCGATTGCAGCCCGCGCCACGCTGCCACGCCGTTCACTTCGAGCACGAGCGGCCGGCCGCCTTCCGGCGCGATGAGATCGACGCCCGCGTAATCCAGGCCGAGCGCAGCGGTTGCGCGCACCGCCGTTTCCCCGAGCGCGGGCGTGAGTTCGGCGGGCTCGCAGCGTGCACCGCGCGCGAAGTTATGAATCCAGTCCTCGCCGCCCACGCGCTTCATCGCGGCCACGGCCTGTGTGCCGATCACGAGCACGCGCCAGTCGAAACCGGGCTCGCCGGTATCGACATAACGCTGAAGATATGCGACCTGACTAAAAGGCTTGAGCGATGGCAACGGCGCGCACGCCTGCCCGCGCGAGCGCGCGCCGAGCCGCTTCAAGCCCTTGCCTTGCGATCCGAACAACGGCTTGATGACGACCTGCCGCCCCGCAGCCGCCTCGCGCATCAACACGCGTTGCGCATGCGCCGTGGATTCGCCGGCCCATGTGGCCGGGGTCGGCACGCCGTAGCGGTTGAGCAGAAAGCTCGTCATCGACTTATCCACGCTGCGCTCGATCGCGCGGGCGTCGTTATAGACCGGCACGCCGCATTCGCGCAGCGCATGCAGAATGCCGAGCCGCAACGTGACCTGCTCGAAGGTTCCGCCCGCGATGCCGCGCACGAATACCGCATCGGGCAGGGCGTGGCCGAAGCCGGGAATCGCGAGGCCGAACGGTGGCCAGGTGGTGTCGATACGGCAATCCGCGAGATCGACGCAACGCGCCTCCACGCCGCGCGCGCGGAACGCCTTCTTCAGCCGGCCCGTGTGCCAGCCGGTTTCGTCGGTCATGATGGCGACGCGCGATACCATCGTCATGCCGCGTCCTTCTTGCCGCGCCATTGCGCATCGAGCAGCGCCTGATCGAGCTTGCCGCCGCGATAGGTCGCGCCGCTTTCTAGGCTCGATACCCACGCTTCGGCGGGCGCGAAGAGCGCGCCATCGATCTGATAAAAGTCGTAGTTGAACGACGTGAAGATTTCCGCGAAGGGACGCCCGTAATCGCGCGCATTCGCCGAAGGCAACTCGGCGGCAAGGCGCTTCGCCACGGCATCGCTCTTGACGGTGAGATGCACGCGGCCTCCGTAGAGAATGGCGTCGTTGGTGCGGCCCATCGCCTGAATGGCGTCGGGCGAGGGCGGCGGCAAGGGCGCGGTGCCGCTGCCTTCCACGATCTCGCTCAGGTCCACGCCCAGCACATGCGTCTTATGGAGCGCCACTTCCACCACGCGTGCAACGACTTGCACCGTGCCTGCCACAGACTGCGTCGGCGTGACCGCGATGACGAGCTTGTCCGCCGCGAGCCCGCAATCCGCGAGTACTTTGTCGATGACGATCTGCGGTGGCAAGCGGTCCACTTCCATGACGAGCGCGCCGCGTTCGTGATGGTCGCGATACGCGAGTTCGTCGAAGAGCGGCTCCTTGCCTGCAAGCGCGCGCGCTGGCCCCGAGCCAAGCGAGAAGAACTTCTTGCCGCCGGTTTGTTCCTTCGTCGCCGAAAGACTCCAGCCCGCGTACTGACTGCCGAGACAGGCGAGCACGGGGTTCGAGGTCTGCACTTCGATATAGCTCGGCCAGGAAGGCGCGGCATCGAAAGCGCTGCGCAACTCGACACGCCCGAGCCCGCCCATGCAGATACGCGCGATCAAGAGGCCCGCTTCGGCGCTGCCTGCGGCGTTCACGCCAGCATCGACGATTACGGTGCCAGCCGGCGTGCGCGTGACTTCCACCCGCAAACGCGCGGCGTCGTCGATCATGCGATCCACGAGCCTCGCGCTCGATGCGTTGACGCTGAGTTGATTCGATGAAGTCATGGGCAGTATGAGTCGATGCGTTGCAGAAGCCGCGCGCTTTCATTTGTCAGTGCATTGCGCAAGGCGTCGAGCGTGGGCGCGGCCGCGGTGACCGTGCAGACCGGCATGCCCGCTTCGATGCGCGCGCCGGTGAGCGGCACGTCGTGACACGCGGGGTCTTCGAAACACGCATCGCTGAAGAGGCGCGACACGGTGAACGACGCGGGCGCAAAGACCACGCGCTGGCCCGCTATCGACGCCGGCGTTCGCGACGATGCAAGCGTCGAACGCGGCAACGCGCCGTGCAGGCATGCGTCGAGATGCGCGCCGATCAATCCGCGCGGCCATTCATCGGGCCATGCGGCTTCGTAGAGCGCCATCGTCGAGGAGGGGCGTGTGTTCACTTCGAGGACTTGAAACGTGTCGTCATCGAGCAGAAAGTCGATGTTGTTGAGTCCCGTCAAGCCGGTCTTCCACACGATGTTTTCGATGGCGGCAACGATGCGCTCGGTTGTCCCTGGCGGCAATGCGATCGGCCCGAGCGAACCCGCGTGCACGAAAGGCAGACGCCCCGTTTCGATACTCAACTGTTCCGCGAAGCCGATGATCGCCGCTTCGCGACGCGCCGCGACGAAGAGCGCGGACATCGAACGGCCTTGCGCGAGACGCTGAAAATAGGCATCGGCGGGAGCGTTGTCAGCGTGTTCCGCCCATTCGATATGCGTGCCGCCGCAGCCGTCCGAACGCTTCATGAGCCAGCCGCGCGCATCGGCGGGCCTGTCGAAGCGCACTGCCGGATGCGCGATCTGCGCGTCGTCGAGCAGCGCGAAGAAGCGGCGCGGGTCGCGCACCGCGGCGGCTTCCACGCCATTGCCGATGAAGCGCGGCATATGCGGCATGCGGCTCAGTTCACTCGCGAGCGGTTCGAGCCCGCTCGTCACGATGAGCCCCAGCATGCGCGGCAGACGCGCGGCGCATTCGAGCGCATCGAAAAGACGGGTGCGGTCTATCGACAAGCCATCCCCTCCGATATCGAACCACATGCCCGAGTTCTCGCGCGTGTCGCGGTCGCCGAAGATATCGAGCGCCACGACGTTGAGCCCGGCACGCGCGGCGGATTGCGCGAGCAGCCGGGCTGAAAGCCCCGCCACGGCGACGCGTGGCGCACGCGCTGCAACGGAATGGATCATGAGCCGAGCCCCGCGACGACCGCGCGCGCTTCGTCGAATGCTTCGGGATAGCCGAGATACACGGGCTTGCCGCCGGTACGCATGCGCAAGAAGAGCCGATGCTCCGCCTGATACTTCACATTGCCAATGGCGAGCGCGCCGATGCCGATGGCGTCCGCGCGTGCCGCGCCCGCGAGCGGCTTGCCGTTGTCCATCACGTTGACGCCCGCGATGCCTTCGGGCGGCACCGCGTTGACGTCCGCCGCGATCAGCAGGTTCTTGGCATGCGCGAGATCGGCGGCGCTCATCACCTGCACGCCTGCAACTGCGGTGGCGAAGACGACTTCCGCACGCGCCAGTTCGCGATGCAATTGCTCGGGCGTGCCGGTCGCAACGCCGGACGTGGCAATGTCGAAGCGCCGGTTGATTTCGTCGCTCACCTGTGTCGCGCGTGACTGGCTCGAATGGCTCGCGACGACGACATCCGCACCGAGCGATGCGGCCATCGCGGCCGCGACGCGTCCCACCGCGCCCGTGCCGCCGAGTATCAAGACGCGCTTGCCGCCGAGATCGACGCCATGCACGGCCTTCAGATGTTTTTCCGCGAGCGCGACGAGCGCGGCGGCCGTGGTGTAGGCGCCCGATGGGTCGGTGAAGACAGAGACCTCGAAGGGCGGGACCATCGCCTGACGCGCCTTTTCGAGCATGTCGGCGGCGAGCATGACATCGCGTCCGCCTATGAAGATGCCCGTGCGCGATACGCCCTTCGGTCCGCGTGAAAAGATCGCATCCTGCGTGAGTTGCACGACGATGTCTTCATCGACATTGCAGTAAGGCACGACGATCTGATAGCCGGCATCGGCCGCCATGTTGACATCGAACGGACTCATCTGCGGCGTGCTCGTGAACATGTGGAGCACATAAGGTCTTTCGAAAGCTTCGGACATGGCGATGGACTCGTGGTCGATTTGGAATTGATGAACGCAGGTTCAGGCAGCATCCGCGCCTTGCTCGCGGCGGTTGGCGGCACGCCATGTCGCGCCGCGATTGCGGCCGGTAGCGATGGAAAAGGTGAGGGGTGCGCGAGGCGTCACGCGTTGCGCGGTCGCGAGTGCGCGTTCGGCGTCCTGCGCGCTTGCGACGAACGCGAAGCCGACCGGTCCCCATGACGTCTGCCCGATGCCGGCCTTCTGCTCGGCGGCGACGGCTTCGAGCGCGCGCGCCACGGCGGGGCTTGCGAACACGCCGCCTTGCACGGGCGCGAAGTATTCGCCGATGGTCTGCTGCAAGTCGCTGATGGCGTCGGCGAAGGTATCGAAGTCGCTTTCGGCGGCGGCGGGCAGGATACGCATCAGCGCGAGATGACTGAGATGCGCGGCGAGTGTTTCAGGGAAGGGATCGAGTGCGGCAAGTCCGCGGCTTTCTTCGTCGCCGTGCAGACCTTCGCGCGAGGTGTCGTCGATCAGAAGCACGCGCCAGTCATCGGGGAAGGCCTGGCGCGAGATCAGCGGCGGCAACGTATTCGCGGATGCGTGGCGCATGTCGCGGCCGCCGTCGAGAATGAGGCCGCCGTGATCGAAGCCATGAATGCCGATGCCGGAGCGCGCGCCCCGTTTGAGTATGCGCGCGATGTCCGTGGTGTTTGTTCCGTTGTGACCGGTTGCTCGTGCGAAGGCGGTGCCGAGCGTCAGGGCGAGCTGCGTGCCCGAGCCGAGGCCCGTATGCGAGCGCGGTGCTTCGTGTACGTCTATATCGACGGCACGCGGTTCATTGAGCGCCGCCTGCAATTGCTGAAGGTAATGAGCGATACGCTCTTTCTGCGCTTCCGTGACATGGCCTTCTATCTGCGCCGTCTGCTGCCGCGTGCCATGAGCGATGCGCGCGGTGAGACGCGTGCCGTGTCCTTCTATCGCGAGCCCGAGGCTGCCGAAGGCGCGGCCCGAGGAGCCGTTCGGATCGAGGAAGCCGAGATGCAGGCGCGCGGGTGCTTCGACCGTGATCGCCGGTAAAGGCGATAAGCGTCGGGGTGAGGTTGGCATCGCGGCTCGTGTTCCTTCAGGGGGTTTTGGGCTTCCCTGTTAGGCAAAAGTTATACCAAGACTGCACGCGCCGCGTGGCCGGGCTAGTCGTACTTGATATAGCGGAAGCGTTGATCGTCGGATGGCGTGCCGTCGAGCGGACCGTCTTCCTTGCCTGGCTGCCACTGCACCACGTCTTCGATACGCGTGGCGAGCGCGAAGTCCTTGTCGGTAATGCCCTTCGCCGAATGCGTCTTGAGCTTGACCACGACGAACGCATAAGAGACGGTCAGGTCGGGATGATGCCAGGCCGCTTCGGCAAGATGCCCGACCGTATTGACGACCATGAGCGTGCCCTTCCAGCTCTCGGTCTTGAACTTGCGCCTGAGCCATCCGTCCTCGAGATACCAATGCGCGAGCGGACCCGTAAGCCGTTCCCGCACCTCTTCATCCGAGTAGACCTTCTCTGCTTGAGCCATGACGTTGCCTCCTTATGGAAAACACCGAGTATGCGCCGCGTGCGTTGATCGTGAAGCGGCGCTGCGCAATGCTGCGACGCGTCATGTGACACCTGAGCAAGCGTTGCTGTTCCATCACATGAAGCCTTTCGCGTATTTGACACAGTATGTGTCGCACGCCGCCATTCGCACGCCACAAAACAAGCGTTCGCAAACCGGCATGGAATATGCAAATGCCCGGTCACGCAAGATCCCGGCAATGTACCGGGGCACAAGCGAATCTCGTTACCTGCATTCAGAAGGCGCGCACGATGCAAACGGTAGCGTGGTCATTCCCGGGTCGGAGGCATCATCATTCTGGAGGAGACATGAACTTACGCACCCTGGTTCTTGGACTGGCGGTGGTCGCAACGGCAGGCCTCAATTCGTACGTGGCGCAGGCTGATTCGCAACTCGACACCGCAATCAAGAATCCTTCGAACTGGGCGGCGCAAGCGGGCGATTATTCCAATCACCGCTATAGCACGCTCAAGCAAATCAACGAGAACAACGTCGGCAAGCTACAGGTTGCCTGGACCATGTCCACCGGTGTGCTGCGAGGCCATGAAGGCTCGCCGCTCGTCATCGGCGACACGATGTATATCCATTCGCCGTTTCCCAACAAGGTTATCGCCATCAGTCTGAAGGACCAGACGTTCATCTGGCAATACCAGCCGAAGCAAGACAATCAGGTCATCTCGGTGATGTGCTGCGATACGGTCAACCGTGGTCTCGCATATGGCGACGGCAAGATCTTCCTGCAGCAAGCCGACACGAAGCTCGTCGCGCTCGACGCCAAGACCGGCGACGTCGTATGGACCGCGCAAAACGGCGATGCGAAGAAAGGCGAAACCAACACCAACGCGCCGCACGTCTTCGGCGACAAGGTGTTGACGGGCATCTCCGGCGGCGAGTTCGGTGTTCGCGGCCGGCTTATTGCCTACAACATCAAGGACGGCAAGGAAGTCTGGAAGGCCTACAGCACCGGGCCCGACAATGAGATGCTGATGGACCCGCAGCAAACGATGACCTGGACCGACGGCAAGATGGCGCCCATCGGTGCGGACTCGTCGCTCAAGAGCTGGCAGGGCGATCAGTGGAAGTATGGCGGCGGGACCACATGGGGCTGGTATGCATGGGACCCGAAGCTCAACCTTGTCTACTACGGTACAGGCAACCCCGGCACGTGGAACCCGACGCAACGACCCGGCGACAACAAATGGTCGATGTCGATCTTCGCGCGCGACCTGAATACCGGCAAGGCGAAGTGGGTCTATCAAATGACGCCTCACGACGAGTGGGACTATGACGGCGTCAACGAAATGATCCTGTCGGACCTGAACATCAACGGCAAGAAGACGCCGGCGATCGTTCACTTCGACCGTAACGGTTTCGGCTATACGCTCAATCGAGAAAGCGGCGAACTGCTCGTGGCGCAGAAGTACGACCCGGCGGTGAACTGGGCCAATAGCGTCGATCTGAAGAGCGGCCTGCCGATTCGTAACGCCAGCTACTCCACGCAGGCAGCCGGTCCCGATCACAACGTCAAGGGCATCTGCCCGGCGGCGTTGGGCTCGAAAGACCAGCAACCCGCCGCATTCGATCCGAATTCGAGCCTGTTCCTCGTGCCGACGAACCACGTCTGCATGGACTACGAGCCGTTCCAGGTCGACTACGTGTCGGGTCAGCCGTTCGTCGGCGCCACGCTCTCGATGTTCCCTGGTCCGAACGAGAACGGCGCGATGGGTAACTTCATCGCGTGGGATGCGTCGAAGGGCAAGATCGCATGGTCCAAGACGGAGAAGTTCTCGGTGTGGTCCGGCGCGCTCGCAACCGCTGGCGGCGTGGCGTTCTACGGCACGCTCGAAGGCTACATCAAGGCCGTGCGTATCAAGGACGGCAAGGAACTGTGGAAGTTCAAGACGCCGTCCGGGATCATCGGCAACGTGTTCACCTATCAGTACCAAGGCAAGCAGTTCATCGGCGTGTATTCGGGCATCGGCGGCTGGGCTGGCATCGGCATGGCAGCGGGACTCGAAAAGTCGGCGGAAGGCCTGGGCGCGGTGGGCGGCTATCGTGAGCTTGCAAAGTACACGGCACTCGGCGGCACGCTCTTCGTGTTTGCCATTCCGGGCAGCGCGGGCTGATTACGTATCAGCCGTTTCGTTAGCCTGCAACTAGTTCGATTCGAAGCGTAATGACGCGCGGCGGTCAGGGAGTCCGCCGCGCGTGAAAACCCCACATACGAGATATTCAAGGAGACAAGCGAATGAAAGGCCGATCACTCTTGCTGCTGTCGATTGCGCTCGCGGCGTCCTGCGCTTCGTTTGCCCAGACGAGCCCGGGACAAATGAAGCCCGTGGCGTACAAGGTCGTCGATGGCAACAAGGTCGATGCCGATACGCTGCAAGGATGGCGTACCTGGCGCGCGCTCGCGTGCGAACGTTGTCACGGGGCGAAGCAGGAGGGTCTCGTCGGCCCGTCGCTCGTCGATGCTTTCAAGACGCTGGACAAGAACGAGTTTCATCGCACCGTGTTTGGCGGACGCGTGGATAAGGGTATGCCCGATTTCAGCGCGAGCCAGATGATGCAGAAAAACTGGGAGAATCTCTTTGCGTATCTGAAGGGACGCTCAGACGGCAAGATCAATCCGGGCGATTTACAAGCGCTCGATGCGAAGTGATTGCGTTCGTTGCTTGTCCGATGTTGCATGAAGTTGCATTTGAACCCGGAGGTATCGATGTCAGATCGTAATGGAAGCCGCGCCGCTTCGTTCCGATTCCCGGCCGTATCGAACACGGTATGCGCGGCGTTGCTCGCGTTCACGGCGCAAACGGTCTTCGCGCAGGGCGCGGGTACACCGCCGCCGAACTTGCCTAACAACGACGGCGCGGACGGCGTGCTGCGCGTGTGCGCGGATCCGAACAACATGCCTTTGTCGAATCAGAAGGGCGAAGGCTTCGAGAACAAGATCGCAAGCCAGATGGCAAGCGACTTCGGCTACAAGCTCGAATACACGTTTTATCCTCAACGCATGGGATTCGTGCGCAATACGCTGCGCGACAAGGCACCGAGCACGGATCAGTTCAAGTGCGATCTGATTATCGGCGTGCCCAAAGGTTATGAACTCACCGCGACCACGCGCCCTTATCTGCACTCGACCTATGCCATGGTGTTCCCGAACCGGCCGGAGTACGCGAGCATCAAGTCGCCGGCCGATCTCATGAATCTGCCGCCGGATCAGTTGAAGAAGATGAAGCTCGGCATCTTCGTGAAGAGTCCCGCGACTGACTGGCTGTTGCAACACAATCTGATTGAACAGGCGGTGTCGTATCAGGGGCAAAGCGGCGATCCCGATGCCTTCCCCGGCGAGATGATCGAGCATGATCTGTCGCAAGGCAATGTCGATGCCGCCTTCGTCTGGGGCCCCATTGCTGGCTATTTCGTGAAGCTCTCGGATAACAAGGCGCGCCTCGTGCCGTTCGCACCGCAACCCGGCATTCGCTTCGATTATGAAATTTCGATGGGCGTGCGTTACGGCGAAAAAGCATGGCGCGACAAGGTGGATAACTGGATTGCGTCGAACCAGCCGAAGATCGATCAGATACTGACGAGCTATCAGGTTCCGTTGCTGCCGCTGCAGCCGCTGCAGCCGGCCTCCACGCAATGAGGTTCGCCATTCGAGGTATTGCCCTGGCCTGCGCGCTTGGCGGCTTCATCTCTCTGATGCCGCCGGCCTCGTTCGCGGCGGATACACCGCCTGCTTCCGCGCCTGCCACCGAGATTGCACCAGCCGAACGCTTGTTGTTCATGGAGCCGCATCTGGATGGCGTGGATCAGCAAACCGAGCTCGACTATGCGGTGGATTTTTCCGGGCCGCCAACGAAGGTCAAGGACACGGTCCGCGTGCTCGTGGTAAGCAAGGGCAACACGAAGAACGATGCGCGCGTGTCCGATCGCACGGGCAATGTGGACGTGCCAGGGGGGCTGCCGTGCAATCCGGTGATCATCTATTTCCTGGAGCATGACATCACGGAGATGCAGGAGTTGACGGGCGGCCAGCGTCGCTACTTTCAGCAGCGAGTGAGACTGGCGCTTGCGGCAAACCCGGCGATTACGCCTGTTTCCGGCGAGGCGCTCGGGCTGGCCAGGAACGTGAAAGCGCAGCAGATCGTCATTCAGCCCTTCCTCAACGATCCCAATGCGGAACGTCTGCAGCAATACACGAACAAGCGCTACACCTTCGTCGTTGCCGATGATGTTCCCGGACACGTCGTCTTGATTCGCACCGAAGTGCCGCGCGCGGGGAACGACTTCGCGCATCCGCTGCAGAAGGAAACGGTCGCTTATTCGGGCGCGCTCAAGAACATGGCTACACCGGGAGGAAAGGTCGGCAACGCGCCACGGGCCAGTCGTTGAGGTGGATTGCACGAGCGCCGAGGCAAGCCGCTAAATGGTTCAGGAACGCCTCACGGATACGCCGCTGTGAACTTCATCCGCTCTCTCACCTTGCGCCAGTTGCAGATCTTCGTGATAGCGACGCGCTGTCCGAGCTTCGCACGTGCAGCGGAGGAACTGCATCTGACGCAGCCCGCGGTATCCATGCAGATCAGGCAACTGGAAGAGGCGGTCGGCTTGCCGCTCTTCGAACGCGTGGCGCGGCGTCTTTCGCTGACGGAAGCGGGCGAACGCCTCTCGCATCATGCAAGCAGAATTCTCGGTGAGATCAAGGACGCCGAAGACGCGATGATGTCGCTTACGCAAGCCGACAGTGGATCGATTGCGGTGAGTATCGTGAGTTCCGCGACTTACTTCGCGCCCAAGTTGCTCGCGCTGTATTCGCAGCAGTTTCCCAAGGTCGATGTGCGTTTTTCGGTCGGTAATCGCGAGACCTTGTTGAGGCTCCTGCAGGACAACGCGACCGACCTTGCCATCATGGGCCGCCCGCCGCCCGAACTCGGCACGACTGCAGAGCCGCTCGCTTACCATCCGCATGTGATCATCGCGCCGCTTTCGCATCCGCTGAAAACTGCGCGACGCTTCGATCTGCAGGAGCTTGCCAACGATACTTTCCTCCTGCGCGAACCTGGTTCCGGCACACGCGCCGTCGCCGAGCACGTGTTTAGGCAGAACCTCTTCACGCCATCGCGCAGCGTCACGCTCGGCAGCAACGAGACCATTAAGCAGGCCGTGATGGCGGGCATGGGCGTGAGCCTCATTTCGTTGCATACCTTGGGGCTCGAATTGCGCACGGGTGAGATCGCCGTGCTCGACGTGAATGGCACGCCCGTCGAACGTACATGGCAACTCGTGCATTCGCGCTCGAAGCAACTCTCGCCGACGTGTCTCGCGTTTCGGCGCTTTCTTCTCGAGCACGCCGAGCCTTTCCTCGAACGCGAGTACGAACAGTTCGGCCTGCGCCGAACAAAACGTCTCGCCGATGCGGACAAGGTCCGATGAGCGCTGCTTTACGCTTCGCCGCGTTCCTGGTGCTGTGCGCGGCATCGGCACATGCGTTTGCAGAGGCCTCGTTTACGGTGAAGGAACTCGCGCCGGGGAACTACGTGCATCGCGGACACGACGAGCTTGCCACGCCTGCGAACGGCGGCGATATTGCGAACGTCGGCTTCATCGTCGGCGAGCGTTGTGTGGCTGTGGTCGATACCGGCGGCACGCTCGCGGAAGGGCGCGCATTGCGCGCGGCGGTGCGCAGGGTGACGCCCTTGCCCGTCTGCTACGTGATCAATACGCACATGCACCCGGATCATATCTTCGGGAATGCGGCCTTCAAGGACGACCATCCGCAATACGTGGGCAGCGCCAAGCTTGCGCAGGCGGAGGCATCGCGCGCGGAGAACTACCTGCGTGCGCTGAAACGCGAACTGGGCGATGAAGCGAGCGGCAGCGAAATCATTGCACCGACGATGACGATAGACGGCACGTCCACGCTCGATCTCGGCGGGCGCACGCTCACGCTGCAAACTTGGAAAACAGCGCACACCAACAACGACATGACGGTATACGATGAGAAGAGCGGCACACTGTGGCTAGGCGACCTGCTTTTCGTGCATTGCGTTCCCGTGGTGGATGGCAGCGTGACCGGTTGGCTTGACAATATCGCCCGCATTAAGCAGATGAGTCCGCGGCATGTCGTACCCGGTCATGGCGACCTGGACGCGCCGTATCCGCGCTCGCTCGACGACGAGCAACAGTACCTCGCGAATCTGGCGCGCGATGTGCGTGCGGCCATCAAGCGCGGCGAAACGATTCAGCAGGCCGTGGATACCATCGGTCTCGGCGAGCGCGACAAGTGGCGGCTCTACGATGCCTATCACGCGCGCAACGTCACCGCTGTCTATGCTGAACTGGAGTGGGAGCAGTAGCGGCGCACGCCGCGTTGCAGCAAAGGAGGACACCATGAAGACGATCAGGCTTGGCGCACGCGCAGGCTTAGGGTTTGTCGCGGCGCTCACCATGTTTGCGCCTTACGCTTCGCATGCGGCGCAACCCGACGACGATCCAGACAAGGTGGCGCGCTGGCTCGACTTCAAGGAAGGCGCGTTCAAAGGGCGGCCGATCGACACGAAAGGCGATGCCGTCATCAAATTCGATGCACCCAAACGCGCCGCCGATGCCGCCGTCGTACCCATTGCGATCAGCGCGCAGTTTCCGCAGACGAGCACGCATTACATCAAGAAGATTTATCTCTTCATCGACGAGAATCCCGAGCCCTACGCCGGTTCTTTCGAGTTCACGCCAGACTCCGGACTTGCCAGCATCGAGACACGGGTGCGGGTAGAGGATTACACGTTCATGCGTGCCATCGCCGAAACGAACGACGGACATCTGTATAGCGCGGTGCGTTTCATCAAGGCATCGGGTGGTTGCTCCGCGCCTGCGGGCAAGGACGAAGACGCGGCCGAACGCGCGGCGGGTCAGGTACGTTTGCAGGCGGAAGGCGCCCCTATTGCGGGCAAGCCCGAACTCGCGCAATTGATGGTGCGCCATCCTAATCGCACCGGCATGGCGATGGACCAGGTCACGCGCAACTATGCGACCGCGTACTTCGTGCGCAAGGTTGCCGTGACTTATGGCGGCAAGCCCGTGATGACCGCCAACGTGAATTTCTCGATCAGCGAGAACCCCAACTTCCGCTTCTATTTTCTGCCGACGGAAAACGGTGAATTGAAGGTCGCTATTGAAGACACGAAGAACAAGCGGTTCGACGGCGAGGTTGCGATCACGACGCAATCGGGCACGCAAACCTCGGCCATGAAATGATGGGGCGCGGCTTGCGTGCGCTCATCGGTGCGTTGTTCCTCGCATTTTGCGCCGTCGTTCATGCGGCGATGAGCGGCATGCCCGCGCCCGTCGCAGTGGCGCCGGGCGTGTATGCGTTTATCGGTGACGGCGATGCTGTCGCGCCCGCGAATCACGGCATGGTCGCGAACAACGGCTTTATCGTGGGACCGCGCGGCGTGACGGTAATCGATACGGGAGCTTCATACCGCTACGGACGCGCGATGATCGAAGCCATTCGCAAAGTCACGCCGCTACCCGTCACGCTCGTGATCATCACGCATCAAGGACCGGAGTTCGTTTTTGGCGCGGCGGCGTTCCGCGATCAGGGTGTGCCGATTCTCGCGCATTACCGCACGGCTCGGTTGATCCGGGAACGTTGCCCAATCTGTCTCGCGAACCTGCGAAAGACCCTCGGTGAAGACGAGATGGCAGGCTCGCGCGTCACGGTTCCCGACCAAACGGTGGAAGGCACCACGGAAGTCGTGAATGGCGATCGCAAGCTGCAATTGCTGCACTTCGGACCGGCAAGCACGCCAGGCGATCTGGCCGTGCTCGATACGCAAAGCGGCGTGTTGTTCGCGGGTAGTCTGATCTCGAACGGGCGCATCCCCGAACTGCGCAACGAGGATATTCATGGCTGGCTCGCGGCGCTGGAGAATCTGCGCGGACTCGAATCGAAGACGATCGTTCCGGCGTTCGGACCGCCGTTGAGCAACGACGACATCATGCAGACAGGCCTTTATCTGCGCGAACTCGACAGCGCGGTCAGACGCGCATATCGGAGCGGCATGGGACTGACCGAGGCCATGCATACCGTCGACTTGCCCGCCTTTCACGGCTACAAGCTCTATGGCATAGCGCAGCCGCAGAACGTGCAACGTATCTATCTACAGTTGGAGAAGCAGTAACGCATTGTTGTTCAAGACAAACACTCAGGAGACAAGACGATGGCCCAGCTCGTTGCGCTTTACAAGAATCCGTCCGATACGAAGGCATTCGACGCCTACTACGCCTCCACGCACGCGCCGCTGGCGAAGACGTTGCCGGGGCTAAAGAGTTACCAGATCAGCACGGGGCCGGTTGCTACCGCGCAAGGCGAGTCGCCGTATTACCTCGTCGCGCTGCTCGAATTCGAATCGCTCGAAGCGATCGAGTCCGCGCTCGGGTCGCCTGAAGGCCAGAAGACCGCCGGCGACTTGGCGAATTTCGCGCAGGCGGGCGTCGAGCTACTGATGTTCGACACGAAAGACGCCTGACAGCATGGTTGTTTTTCCGCATACGAAAAGGCCGGCGCTTCGCCGGCTTTTTCGTTGGACGACGGTTCAAGCAGGTTTTGTATCCATCGATATATAATTCGTTCTGTGGCGTCCGATATAAAACGTGACGCAACCATGGAATGGAGCCTGCATTATGGCGCGACCGCGCAATTTCGACGAAGACGATGTGCTGAACACCATAGCCGAAGCGTTCTGGACGCACGGCTATGAGGGTACGTCCACACGTGACCTCGTGCAACTGACGGGTCTCACGCAACCGAGCCTTTACAACGCGTTCGGCGACAAGCGCGCGCTCTTTTTGCGCGCGCTCGATCACTATCTCGAACATACGTTGCGCGAGCGTATCGAGCGTCTCGAAGCCACTTGCACGCCTGCGCACGCCGTTGCAGGCTTCTTTCGCGAGATCGTCGAGCGCTCGGTATCGGATGAACACCGGCGCGGCTGCATGCTGGTCAATGCCGCGCTCGCGGCGCCGCTCGAGGACGAGGCGTTTCACGAACTCATCGCGAAGGAAGTCGAGTTGTTACGCGGCTTCTTCGAGCGCTGTCTTTCCGCCGCGTTCAAAAGCGGCGAGATCGAACGCATGATGTCCGCAACCGATGCCGCCACGAGTCTGCTCGCCGTGCTTCTCGGCGTGCGCGTGCTGGCGCGTATCGATCCTCAGCCGAAGCTGCTCGTGGCGGCTGCCGCTCCCACGCTCATGCTGCTGAAACTTCCGCCAATGCGTGCGAAGTTCGCCACGCGTTAGAACACACGTCACGCCATTCGCTCCGGGAGTCAACATCATGCAGGATCAAGCGTCGGCCTTACGCGCCGGTCAATCGGATTCACTCGACATGCGTTCCATCTACGCCATGCTCGCGGGCTTCTGCGCGAGTCTCGTCGCAATAGGTCTCGCGCGCTTCGCTTATACGCCGCTCATTCCACCGCTTATCGAAGCGCATTGGTTCACGTCGTCGCAAGCGGTGACGTTGGGCGCAGCCAATTTCGCGGGCTATCTCGCGGGCGCGTTGTTCGGCAGGTCCATGGCATCGACGCTCGGCAACCGGCTCGCGTTGCGCCTCTTGATGGCCATTGCCACGGCCGCGTTTTTCGCATGCGCGTTTCCGTTGTCGATTGCCTGGTTCTTCGGCTGGCGCTTTCTTTCGGGACTTTCGGGCGGAGCGATCATGGTGCTCGTCGCAACCACGATCCTTCCGCATATCGCGCCCGCACGGCGCGGCTTTGCAAGCGGCATGATCTTCTTCGGGCTGGGCTTCGGCATCGCGGCATCGGGCACGCTCATTCCGCGGCTGCTGCATTACGGCTTGCAGGCGACGTGGATCGGACTCGGCGTGTTCTCGCTTGTGTTGACGGCTGTCGCTTGGTTCGGCTGGCCATCGACGAATCCTCCCGTGCCTGCCGTGACCAAGGAGGCGCATGGCGCGCGTCATGACGGCACGCGTCTGCGCCTGCTATACGCGCAATACGCGGCGAACGCACTGGGTCTCGTGCCCGCGATGATTCTGCTCGTCGACTATATCGCGCGAGGGATCGGACGCGGCGCCGGCGTCGGTGCGAGCTATTGGGTGCTGTATGGCGTGGCGGCTATCTTCGGGCCGCTCATCTGCGGAAATCTGGGCGACCGGATCGGCTTTGGCCGCGCGTACCGCTGCGCGTTGATCGTGCAGGCGGCTGCAGCCGCGCTGCTCGCGATGTCGGGCCATGCCTATGTGATCGGCCTTGCGACCGTGATTCTCGGGCTCTTCACGCCCGGTATCGTGCCGCTTGCACTGGGCCGCGTGCATGAATTGCTGCCGCACGATCACGCGGAGCAGCGCGCCTCATGGAGTCGCGCGACTTCGGCGTTCGCGCTCTTTCAGGCGGTCGGCGGCTATGGCTACTCGTTTCTCTTCTCGCATACGCATAACAACTACGCGCTGATCTTCGCATGCGGCGCGCTGGCGTTGACTGCCGCATTCGTCGCCGATCTGTTCGTGAATCGTGACTAACGCGATGGGCCCGTGTCGTCCGATTCCATGCCGGGGTCGGATATGCGCAAGTCCTGGCGTCTGTGATTGATGACGATGAATACGCTCATCAGAATCAGAAAGCTGGCGACTAGCATGGCCGAGTTGAAGAACACGCGCTCGTAACCGAGTTCCGCCACGTTGATGAACCAGTAGGGATAGAAGTCGGATGCACTGCCGCGCCATAACGTAATGAAGAGATAGCAGAGCGGATAGACGAGCCATAAGGCGCAGCGCCGCAATGACAGATGAAAGCGCGGCACGAAGAGCACCCAGTAAAGCGCAGCGAGCGCGGGCACGACCGTATGCAGCGATTCATTGACGAGCGCACGATAACCCGATGGCGTCCATAGCCATCGCAACAACGCGTTATAGGCAATGCCCACGAACACGATATACACGACCACCGCCGTTACCACCGTCGGTTGACGAAAGAAGCGCGCAATGGGCGCGTTCGCGCGTATGGCCACGCAGGTGAAGCATAACGCCGTCAAGAACACCGTGAGGTTGGTGAGATAACTGGTGGTACGCGCAATGCCGTCGATCACGGTAAAGCCGCGTCCGACCATGCGCGCGATGGTGATATCCGTCTGCGCCGCCAGCGCGAGCCACGCAATCATGGCGATGGCGGCCGCCACGCCGAGCGATGCGGTGCTGGGCGTGTGCAGCGGCAGGTCGTTTTCGGGTGCGCGCGACGGCGTGCTCGAGGATTGTGAAGACGAGTCGGTCATGCACCCATTTTATCGACGCGCGCCGGCCCTTGCAGCGTTGCAAAAAGCACGGCCGCCTTCCGTGTTCGTTGAAAACGGCAGGCGGCTCGTTCGTCGCTCGATTTCAATGATCCGCTAGCTTGCCGGAAATCGAACGCACCGCGAATGCGCCGATCACCATGAACACCGCAACCGCATAAAGACCGATGCTGTTGTTATGCGTCGTGACATTGAGCCACCCGACCATATACGGCGAAACGAAACCCGCGAGATTGCCTACGCAATTGATTCCCGCAATGCCCGCCGCCGCCGAGGTTCCCGCAAGAAACGCAGCCGGAATGCCCCAGAACAGCGACAGCGCCGACAAGATTCCAGCGGCGGCCACACTCAACGCAATGACCGCAAGCACGGGTTGCTGTCCCACGTATCCGCTTGCCGCAAAGCCTATTGCACCGATCACGAGCGCAATGGAGAAGTGCATGCGCCGGGAGCGGAACTTGTCGGCGCTGATGCCCGTGAGAATGATCGCGGGAATCGCGACGATATACGGAATCGCCGAGAGCCAGCCGATCACTTCGACGTTCTTGAGCCCTGTGTCCTTGATGATCGACGGCAGCCAGAAGCTGATGCCGTAGAGGCCGATGATCTGGCAGAAGTACACGCCGGCAAGCTTCCAGATGTTGCGGTCGGAAAGGAACGCGCGGGCGTCGTGGTGCGCGGTCTTGTCGCCTTCCTCGCGCTCGACTGCTTGCGTCACGAGACGCTTCTCGTCGTCGGTGAGCCAGCGTGCCTTGCTTGGCTTGTCGACCATCATGAAGAGCACGGCGAAACCTACGATAAACGCTGGAATTGCTTCGATGAGGAACAGCCATTGCCACGCCGACATCACGGCCGAATGCTTGAACGCGGTCAGTATCCAGCCCGACAACGGACCCCCCACGATGCCGGCAAGCGGAATGGCGATGTAGTACACACCATAGGCGAAGCCGCGTTTTCTCGCCGGGAACCAGTACGTCAGATACAGCATGATGCCCGGTGAGAAACCCGCTTCCGCGATGCCGAGAAAGAAGCGCACGAGATAGAACTGAAACGGCGTCTTGACCACGAGCGTGAGCGCCGAAACGATCGCCCACGTGATCATGATGCGCGCAATCCAGCGCCGCGCGCCCACGCGATGCAGGATGAGATTGCTGGGCACCTCGAAGATGAAGTAGCCGATAAAGAAGATACCGGCACCGAGGCCATACACCGCATCCGAAAAGCCGAGATCGGAAAGCATCTGCAGCTTCGCGAAGCCCACGTTGACGCGGTCCAGATAGTTGCAGAGATAGCAGAGCACGATGAACGGCATGATGCGCCACGTGATCTTGCGGTAGACGTCCGCACTGCCTGCTTGCGTAACGCCGAGAGTTTCGCTGATTTGGCTCATGTCTCCTCCGTCGCCCTTTGCCGGGCGTTTAGAGATGGCGAACGCCCGGACCATGAGATGGACCGGGCGTGCCGCGGATCAAAATGTCTTCATCGATGAACTAGCTCGCGAGCTTTTGCGCCGGTAGTTCAAGCTTCATCTCGGCGCGAAAGAATTCTTCCATCTCGCGTCGTACCCGCACGGCTTCCTTGCTTGCGTCGAATGCCACATCGCTCCAGCGCACGGGTTGTCCCGCAGGCACGGCGCGTTGCAGCACCATGTTGTGCGCAAGGCCGATAGGCAACGCACCCAGCAGCAACGAGTCCGCAGCGGGCATCAGTTTGCCGTACACGGTGTGGCCGCCTTCGCCGTCGAGCCGCTCGCCCGCGCGCAGATCGCGCTTCGCGGTGGCGGCGACATCGCCATGAAAGCCAGTTGTCGCGCCGGTTGCTTCGCCACGCACGGCGATGCTCGCGATCGACTGGCCCAGTTCCAGGCCGATCAGGTGATACGGCTTGTACATGGCGGCGAAGCGCCCCGTGCTGTCGGTCTTGAGACCGTATTGCGAGAAGCAGTCGCGCACGTAGTCCGTGGGGGCTTCGATGACGACGTAGACGCCCCAGCGCAGATCGCGGAACACGGGCCGCCCATCGCGTTCCAGCGACGACACTACTTCCACGCTACCGCGATGCGGCAGGATCCCGCCTTCCGATGCGGGACGCAGCACGCTTGGCAGATCGTCCACGCCGCATGCGGGAAACGCGAGGCCGTCGGCGGGCGGACGCAGATCGCATCCGTTGGAAACAGCGGCCATCTCGAGCGCGGACTTGGTGCCGTCGAGAAACGAGTTGAACATCTGCGCGTTGAAGTCGCCGGAGCCGACCTGTTCCTCGGTGAATCCGTAATGGCCCCACACGGTATCGGGCGTCGACTGATGGTAGATCGGCAGATACTTCGTGCCCTTGCCCGCGCAGATCACATCGAAGCCGATGGTGCGTGCCCAGTCCACGAGTTCCGCGATGAGCGCGGGTTGATCGCCCGAAGCCATCGAATAGATGATGCCCGCCTCTCGTGCGCGGCGTGCGAGCAGCGGGCCTGCGAGCACATCGGCTTCCACGTTCACCATGACGATGTGCTTGCGATGCTTGCAGCACAGCAGCGCGTGATGAATGCCCGCGGCAGGGCTGCCCGTTGCATCGATCACGATATCGACATGATCGCTTGCGATCATGGCATCGGCGTCGTCGGTGATATAGGTCGAGCCGTTGCCGATGGCTTCGTTCCACGATGCCGCCGAATAACGCGCCTCATCCCAGCCCACACGTTTGAGCGCGGCACGCGCGCGCTCGGGCGAGAGATCGGCCACGCCGGTGAGATGAATGCCGGGCGTGCGCGGCGCTTGCGAGAGATACATCGAACCGAATTTGCCCGCACCGATCAGGCCGACCTTGACCGGCTTGCCTTCCTGCGCGCGCGCCTTGAGTTTCGCAATGAGCGACATGCTGTTTGTCTCCATTCAGGCTTTAGTGTCGTGACGATCGAGCCGCATCGTCTGCTCCGCGTTCGCAGAGTTGAAGAAAAGATAGCAGCGTGTTTCTTGCAATAGAATGGGCAAATCGGCAATCGCTCTGTGCAGAAATCCTCATGCGTGGTTTCGACTGGGACGACATTCAGGCATTTCTCGCCATTTCGCGCGCGGGCAGGCTCACCGTGGCCGCGCAGCAAATGGGCGTGGATCATTCGACCCTGAGCCGGCGTGTGGCTGCGCTTGAAACCGCACTCGGTGTGCGACTGTTCGACCGCAGTTCCTTAGGGTTTGTGCTGACCCCCGAAGGCGAACGCGTACTAAGCGATGCGGAAGGCATGGAGAGCCTTGCATTGCACATGCGGCATCGGCTCGAAGATGCGTCCATTGGTCTGACGGGAAGCGTACGCATCGGCACGCCGGAAGGCTTCGGTACTTACTTTCTCGCGCCGCGTATTTCCAAGCTCTCGGCCATGCATCCGCAACTCGAGATCGAATTGATCGCGAATCCGCGCATGTTCAGTCTTTCGAAGCGCGAAGCCGATCTCGCTGTCAGCATGACGCGGCCGGCGCAAGGGCGCGTCTATGCGCACAAGCTCACGGACTATGCGTTGGGCGTCTATGCCGCGCGCGAATATCTCGCGACACATGCGGCTATCGTCGCGCGTCGCGATCTGCTCACGCATCCGTGGGTCGGCTATGTCGAGGATCAGATGTGGTCCGCTGAACTGAACTATCTGCCGCAGGTATCGAGCACGCTCACACCGACCATTCGCATCTCCAACGTGATCAGTCAGACGGCCGCCGTCGCGGGCGGCGTGGGTCTCGGCGTGCTGCCGTGTTTCATGGCGCGCAGGGAACCGAACCTGGTGCGGCTTTTTGCGGATCAAATTGCGCTGAGTCGCTCTTACTGGCTCGTGACGCTTGCCGAAACGCGCGATGTCGCACGCGTCAAACTGCTTGCGGATTTCATTCGCACCGAGTGCCAAGGCACGTGGTTTCTCGAAGAATAAACTCCCGGCCGCACGCGCCAGGTGATGTATTCATCTAGACGTCTCATCAGCGTCACTTTCTCGTCATGTTGCCTTTCTAGAATTTGCCCAACGTTACAGCGGCAGACGAGGAAAGCCATGGACGCAATTCGTATCGAGCGTCTCACCAAGACGTTTCGCAATGGCCGCAAGGCGCTTGATGCCGTCGATCTGCGCGTGGAAGAGGGCGAAATGGTCGCGCTCATCGGTGCGTCGGGCTCGGGCAAATCGACGCTCTTGCGCCATATCGCGGGCTTTATCGCATCGGATGCGGCGCCCTCGCATGTGACGCTGCTCGGCAGGCCGATTCAGCAGAACGGCAAGATCGTGCGTGAAGTGCGCGCCATTCGTCGCGATGTCGCCTTCGTGTTTCAACAGTTCAATCTGGTGGGACGTCTTTCGGTAATCACCAACGTACTCATCGGCGCGCTTACGCGTGTGTCGCTATCTCGGCGTCTCTCAGGGCGTTTTCCGCGCGACGAACGCGCGCTGGCGATGGGCTCGCTTACCGCGATGGGTATTGGCGAACATGCGCTCGAACGCGCGAGCAACCTGTCGGGCGGACAGCAGCAACGTGCGGCGCTCGCGCGTGCACTCGTGCAGCGTGCGCGCATCGTGCTCGCGGATGAACCAATTGCCTCGCTCGATCCTGAATCTGCGCGGCGCGTGATGGAGCTCATGCAGTCGCTAAATCGCGATCACAAACTCACGGTGATCGTGTCGCTGCATCAGATCGACATAGCGATGAAGTACTGCACGCGCACGGTTGCCTTGCGCGATGGCCGCGTGGTCTACGACGGCGCATCCGCGAAGCTCACGCCCATGCTGTTGCGCGAACTGTACGGCGCGGCCGCCGCCGAATTGCTGGCCGATCACGACGAGCGTGAACATCCCTCCGCGACTTTTGCCTCTGTCGCCACATCCTGAATCGCAATCAAACTACGGACCGCATCTCCATGAAATCAGCCCGTACCTTCCTGGCCGGCGCCGCACTCGCGTCATGCTTCATGAGCTCGGTGGCCTTTGCCGATACGCTCAGCTTCGGCATCATCTCGACGGATTCTTCGTCGGCGCTCAAGCAACGCTGGCAACCGCTCATCGACGATCTGAACAAACAGACCGGTCTCGATGTGAAGGCGTATTTCGCCACGGACTATGCGGGCATTATCGAAGCAATGCGCTTCAACAAGGTGCAGATCGGCTTCTTCGGCAATGCGTCCGCCATCGAAGCGGTGGACCGCTCCAACGGCGAAGTCTTTGCGAAGGTCAAGTACAAGAGCGGCGAGGCGGGCTACTATTCCGTGCTTATCACGAACGCCAACAGCAAGTGGAAGAGCGTCGATCAGGTGCTGAAGAACAGCCACGATATCAATTTGGGCTTCGGCGATCCGAACTCCACTTCTGGCACGCTGGTGCCTTCGTATTATCTCTTCGCGAAGAACGGGCTTTCGGCGAAGACATCGTTCAAGAGCGTGTTGCCTTCGAGCCATGAAGCCAACATGCTCGCGGTCGTCAACGACAAGATCGATGTCGCGACCAACAACACCGACATGCTCGACACCATCAAGACGCAGCATCCCGAGCTATATCCGAAGGTGCGTGTGCTGTGGAAGTCGCCGCTCATCGCGTCAGACCCGCTCGTGTGGCGTCGCGATCTGCCGCAGACAACGAAGGACAAGCTGCTGAACTTCTTCGTTCACTACGGCGAAAAGGACCCGCGCGAACAGTCCGTGATGACGGCTATCTCCGGCTATTCGGGCTTCGCGGCATCGTCCAATGCGCAGCTCGTGCCCATTCGTCAGATGGCGCTCTTTCAGAAGAAGGAACAGGTGCAGAACAACGCTCATCTGGATGACGCCGACAAGAAAGCGCAAATCGCATCGCTCGATCAGCAGTTGTCCGCTCTCGATGGCTCGGCGGCGAAGTGATGAAGCCGCTCGATATCTCGACCTTTGCCGCGGGCGTGAGCAAGCCCGAGGAAGCGCCTGTGCAAGCGCCGCGCGGCAAGCGTAGCTGGGTGTCGATGCTCGGCTGGATCGTGCTTATCGCCGTACTCGGCGCGTCGTGGCAAAGCGCGGACATGCGTCCGCTCGATCTGCTCGGCGCATCCGGCAACATGAGTCAGTTCGCGCGCGACTTCTTTCCGCCCGACTTCACGGAATGGCGCACGTACGCGCACGAGATGATCGTGACGCTCGCCGTCGCTGTCTGGGGCACGGCGCTCGCGCTCATTTGCGCGGTGCCGTGCGGCTTGCTGTCGGCGCAGAACATCGCGCCGGTGTGGATCGCGCAACCAGTGCGGCGGCTCATGGACGCGTGCCGCGCGATCAACGAGATGGTCTTCGCCATGCTGTTCATCGTCGCGGTCGGGCTCGGGCCGTTTGCAGGCGTGCTCGCGCTGTGGGTGCATACCACGGGCGTGCTGGCGAAGCTCTTCGCGGAAGCGGTCGAAGCGGTGGATGCGCGTCCCGCCGAGGGCGTGCGCGCCACGGGAGCGAGCAGTCTCGACGAGATCGTGTATGGCGTGTTGCCTCAAGTGCTGCCGCTGTGGATTTCGTTCGCGCTGTATCGATTCGAGTCGAACGTGCGCTCGGCGATGGTCGTCGGCATGGTTGGCGCGGGCGGTATCGGCGTAGTGCTTTACGAGGCCATCCGCTCGTTCAACTACGCGCAGACCGCAGCGGTCATGCTGATCGTCGTGGTGATCGTATCGCTGATCGACCTGGCGTCGGGATGGGTGCGCGAGCGCGTGATCTAGAAGGCGTTATCGAAGCGACTTGAGCGCCTGCTTCATGCGGCGCTTTTGTTGCTTCTTCAAAGTACGCAAGGCTGGCTTCGCGGCGGCGGCATTGGGCAAGGCGTCGCTCTTGTCGAGGAGATCGCGGCTTGCAACGACATCGTTCAATGCGCCCAGATGCTTTTGCAGACGCTTCAGCTGTTTTAATCCACCGCGTTCCTTCTCGGCAAGCAGGGGCATGAAGAACTCGATCAGATAGCGCACTTTCTTACCCGCTTTGCGCACTTCGTGCAGCGCGGCATATTCCGGGCGCTTCACTTGCCGCGCGCGCTTGATGCGTTTCTTCAATTGTCTTCGCGCGTTTCGAACTCTGTCAGAAGCGAATTGCTCGATAGCCACGCGCTTTTTTGCAGTGTTGAGTTCGCGGTTGGCTTCCGCCACGGCTTCGCGCAAGACGCCCTTGATATCCGCGTTATTGAGTGTCGCTTTGCTGGTCCTCAATGCTGCATCGCGATGGCCGCGCAATGCCTGCGCGAGATCCGGGTCTTCATGCTCGCTCATCAATTCGATCAGGATGTCCCAATCGCGCGTGCTGCCGGCTGCCTGCGCGAGATAACGCAAGAGGGCGCGCTGCTTGTCGTCGAAGGCATCGTCGAGGATCGGGCGATACGCCCAAAAGAGACTGCGCAGACGCCGTAGCGCTATCCTTAGCTTGTGCAGTGTTTCGGCATCATCGCTCTGTTCCAGTTCATGCGCGTGCTGCAGCGCTTCTTCAACGAGCGGTGAAGCATAAGTGCGAAACTGCGATTCGGCGGTGACGCCTGACAACGTGTCTTTCGATCGTCCGGATTTCATAGGTAATCTTTTATCGAAGGAATGTCGTGGGCGTTCGCAAGAAACGTTCCGGCGATTATGAGCCGGTCTCGTCTATGGCGCGGAGAAATTGCGTGCCCGCGTCGGCCAGAAGCCCGGAGTTGTCGATGTTCACCACGCGCGCATGCCTGGGCAGTTCGAGGGAAGGACGGCGAGCAAGACGCGCTTCGATCTGCCGCGCGTCTTCACGTCCGCGCCGTGCTAGCCGCGCGGCCAGCACGGCGGGCGCGGCATCGATATAAACGAAGCATGCATGCGGATAGCGGGCGAGGGCGGCATCCGCGTGTTGACGCGAACCGTTCACGACCACCGGTCTGCCGCGTTCGAGCCATGCATCTACTTCGATGCCAATGCCATAGCTCAGGCCGTGACTTTCCCAATGCATCGAGAAAAGTCCATACGAAAGACGCGCCTTGAATTCTTCATGCGTCAACGCAATATGGTTCTCGCCGTCGCCGACCGCACGCGTGATGTACCGATGCGCGAACATCACGCGTGCGCCGACGCGTTCGCGCGCAAAGCCGAGCAGCGAGTCCTTGCCCGCGCCCGACGGGCCCATGACATAGATGAGTCGTGCGCTATCGAGTGTGTCGTTCTGGCTCATGCCCCTTCCCGTACGTTGTTGAACGGCAGCCGCTGCCACAAGGTGAACGGCTCGCCCGGTGCGCTTTCCACGAAAAGCGCCGCGCCATGCACAGGCAGCGCGCCGAGCGTGTCGATCTTGCGCGTCCATGCCGATACGACCGAACCGCGCGCGTGGGTGTCATCGAGCGAATCGCAGAGGGTCATGTGGAAGCGGTATTCATCGAAGACATAGGGATAGCCCCATTCACGCACGAGTGCGATTTGCCGCTCGCTCATGCCATCGACAATGCGCCGCTCGATGTCCCCTGCCGATGGCATTGCGCGCACTGCTGCGAGCGCTTGCAGCGCGCTTGCGGCCATTGCGCGCAAGCGTTCGTCGTCGCTTTCCTCCGATGCGCGCAACGCGACGAAGCGGCCCATTTGCGCTACGCGCACCGGCATCTCGAAGCGCGTGACCGACGACGCCCAGGCACGCGCGGCCGCGAGCACATCGGCAGGTTGCGCGCCGCTCGCGCAATGGAACGGCGGCACGATGGTCGCATGCCAACCATAGCGGCGCGGCGCGCATGTAATGTCGTGCGCTGCCGTTTCCATCGAGAGGCCGCTTTCCGCATCGCGCCCGAGCCATTCGCAACCAGCACGCCACCATGCGGATGCAGCAGGCGGCGCGTAATACAGTGCGATGCGCGCTTCGTCATTCCATGCAGCGCTCATAGATCGTGCTCGACCATCAACTGCACGCGGTCTGCCGCGAAGTGAGTCACGCCGTACTTGACGGGCACGCCGCGTTCATCGACATCCACATTCTCGACCCACAGCACCGGCTGCTGCCGGTTGATCTGCAAGCGCCGCGCGACATCCGACGAAGGCAACACGCTGCCGATACGGCTCCACTTGCGCATATAGTCCTTGACGCCGAACTCCGCGAGCGCCGCAGTGATGCCGCCTGTCGCTTCGATCACCGTGGGAAGCTCGGGAAAACGCGCGGCGGGATACCAGTTGCGTGCGTAGGTCAGCGGCACGGCGTCGGAGTCATGACGCGTTTCGAGCTGATAGACGAGCGTGCCCGCACGCAGAGCGAGCGCCTTCGCGACGGTAGGGTCGGCCTTCACGCGTTCGGAAGAGAGCACGACGCCCGTGGACGTCTGCTTCTGACGGCGAATGTTTTCCGTGAAGCGCGTGCGCCTGCCGATTTGATAGTCGATCGCTCCAGGCTGCACGAAGGTGCCGCGTCCCTGTTCGACGCTCACGAGACCCGTTGCGGCAAGACGCAGCATGGCGCGGCGCACGGTATGACGATTCACGTCGAAGCGCCGCGCCAGTTCCGCTTCGCTCGGCAGGCGGCCTTCCTCGCCGAAGCTCTTCGAGGCGATCTCCGCCGAGAGTATCTGCTCGATCTGCCGCCAGACCGCGACCCCCGCGCCGCGTTCGACGGCGTGTCCCGGCGCCGCGTTTTCGTTCGATGTCATGTAGGTGTCATTCCCGTCGGTTTGAATATCGCTGTTGGGCATTGTAGTGCGCAAACGGTGATGGAAATGTGAAAGCCCACTTATCCAGACGTCTAGACGACCAGACGAAAGCCGCGTAGCTTAAGATGCCCGCAACGTTCAAATCATCAGGGAAAGCCATGAGTCAGAGAGAGGAGCCGCGCGACGAGGCTCGTTCGTTCGACCGCCGCGAATGGATGGCGGTGCTGGCGCGCACGTCGCGCGAGAGTTTGCAGGCCGCGCTCGAAGGCATGAGTGTGCCGCGCTTCGACTGGTTGCGCGCGCCGGATGTCGGCCTAGCAATGGTGCGGGCGCGCATCGGCGGCTCGGGAGATGCCTTCAATCTCGGCGAGACCACCGTCACGCGCGCCACGCTGCGTTTGCATACTGAAGACGGCAGCGCGCCGGTCGGTGTCGCGGTGCATATGGGCCGCGACAAGGAGCGCGCGAAGCTCGCAGCGCTGATCGACGCGTTGCTGCAGACGCCCGCGCATGCGCAGCGCTTGCAGACGGAAGTGATCGCACCGTTGGCCGCGCGTCTCGCCGACGAACGGCGCCGCAAGGAAGCGGAAGCGGCTACGACCAAAGTCGAATTCTTTACGATGGTGAGAGGGGAATGATGCAGATCGACATGGCCGCTCTCGTGCCCGGCTTCAACGACCCGGTGCACGATGCCCAACGCGTCTTTCGCGCTTTGCTGGAAGCGTTGTCGCGTCCGGGCAGCATCGTCGCGATCGATGCCGCGTTGCCGAACAATCACGCCATGCGCGATGCGCTTGCACACCGCGTGCCGCTTGCAGCTTTCGCCTCGCTGCTGGCGCTCGCCGATTATTCGACGCCCGTATTCATCGATGGCGGGAACGCCGCATTTGGCGATGCCTTGCGCTTTCATGCAAGCGCGCCGCTCACGCCGAATCACAGCGAAGCCGCGTTCGCCTATCTCGGCGATGCAGCCGCGTTGCCCGCGCTCGATGCCTTCTCGTCGGGCGAACCGGAAACGCCGGAAGATGCGGCGACGCTTTTCATTCGCGTGCCTTCGTTGACCGAAGGCGAGCCGCTCGTGTGGCGCGGTCCGGGGATCGAAGACGAGCGCAGTGTCGCCATTGCGGGACTCACGCGCGATTTCTGGCAACAGCGAGCGGCGCTGACGGCGCAGTTTCCATGCGGCATGGATTGCTATTTCGTGGCGGGCGGCGCGCTCGTCGGCTTGCCGCGTACGACGCAAGTGGAGGTGAACTGATGTACGTCGCGGTGAAGGGTGGCGAAAGAGCCATCGAACGTTCATGGGATGTGCTCGCCAAGCATCGGCGCGGCGACTTGCAGGTGCCCGAGCTGCGCGTCGCGCAGATTCGCGAGCAGTTGCGTCTCGCGGTGGCGCGCGTGATGACCGAAGGCTCGATCTACGATGAAGAACTCGCGGCGCTCGCCATCAAGCAGGCGGCAGGCGATCTGGTCGAGGCGATCTTTCTGCTGCGTGCGTATCGCACGACGTTGCCGCGCTTTGGCTACACCTTGCCCGTGGACACGGCAGTGATGTGCGTGGAACGGCGCATCTCCGCTGCGTTCAAGGATATTCCGGGCGGGCAGATGCTGGGCGGCACCTACGATTACACCCAGCGTTTGATCGACTTCAGCTTGCTGGCCGAAGGGGAAGTGATTAGCGATGCAACGACTTCCAGCGACCACGCCGAAGCCACGAACGATATGCCGCGCGTGTTGTCGATGCTCAACAAGGAAGGGCTAATCGAGCAGGAACGCGCGCAGGAAGATTCACCGGAGCCGGGCGACCTCTCGCGCGAACCGCTTGCGTTTCCCGCTGATCGTGCAACGCGTCTGCAAAACCTTGCACGCGGCGACGAAGGCTTTCTGCTGGCAATGGGATACGCCACGCAGCGCGGCTACGCGCACAGCCATCCATTCGCAGGCGAGATTCGTCACGGTGAAGTGGCCGTGGAAATGCATATCGATGAGCTCGGTTTTGCCGTGGAGATCGGCGATATCGACATCTCCGAATGCCAGATGATCAACCAGTTCGCGGGCAGCGGCGAAGTGCCACCGAAGTTCACGCAAGGCTATGGTCTCGCGTTCGGGCATTCGGAGCGCAAGGCCATGGCTATGGCGCTCGTCGATCGTGCTTTGCGAGCGGAGGAGTTGGGCGAGACCATCGGCTCACCCACGCAGGATGTCGAGTTCGTGCTCTCGCATAGCGACAACGTCGAGGCATCGGGCTTCGTGCAGCACTTGAAACTGCCGCATTACGTGGACTTTCAGTCGGAACTGGAATTGCTGCGGCGACTTCGTGCATCGCACGGCAAGGAGAAGACGGCATGAATAACGCGCTGACCGAAGGCTATAACTTCGCTTATCTGGACGAGCAGACCAAGCGCATGATTCGTCGCGCCTTGCTCAAGGCCGTTGCGGTGCCGGGGCATCAGGTGCCGTTCGCCTCGCGTGAAATGCCGCTGCCGTATGGCTGGGGCACGGGCGGTTTGCAGGTGACGTCGGCGATCATCGGCGCGGACGATACGCTCAAGGTGATCGATCAGGGCTCCGACGAAACCACCAACGCGGTCAACATTCGCCGCTTCTTCGCGCGCACGGCGGGCGTGGCCACGACCACGCGCACCGCGGACGCCACTATCGTGCAAACACGTCACCGCATTCCTGAAACGCCGCTCACGGAAGCGCAGATTCTCGTGTACCAGGTGCCGATGCCCGAACCGCTCTACAGGCTGGAGCCGCGCGTGACGGAGTGCAGGAAACTGCATGCGCTCGCGGACTACGGTCTCATCAACGTGAAATATTACGAGGATATCGTGCAGCACGGCAGCATTGCGACGACCTACGACTATCCAGTGCTGGTGAACGATCGCTACCTCGCGGCGCCTTCGCCTATTCCGAAGTTCGACAATCCGAAGATGCACATGAACGCGGCGCTGCAACTCTTCGGCGCGGGACGCGAGCGGCGCATCTACGCCATTCCGCCTTATACGAAGGTGAAGAGTTTGGATTTCGAAGATCATCCATTCAGCGTGCAGAAGTGGGACCATGCGTGCGCGCTGTGCGGGTCGCGTGAGAGCTTTCTCGATGAAATGATCGTCGACGACGAAGGCGCGCGCATGTTCGTATGCTCCGATAGCGACTATTGTCACAGCCGCCGCGACGAGCAAGAGGCAAAGGAGGCGGCGCAATGAAGACGCTCTTGAATGCGCGCGGACTCACCAAACGCTACGATGGACGCGGCGGTTGCGTCGATGTGGACCTCGCGGTCTATCCGGGCGAGGTGTTGTGCATCGTGGGCGAGTCGGGTTCGGGCAAGTCGACTCTATTGAACGCGCTTGCGCTCAGAAGCAGCATCGATGAAGGTGCGCTCGACTACACCACGCGTGAAGGCGAAACGCTGGATCTGCTCACGCTCAGCGAGCCACGCAAGCGACTTTTGTCACGCACGGAATGGGGCTTCGTGCATCAGAATGCACGCGATGGATTGCGGCGCAACGTGTCGGCGGGCGCGAACATCGGCGAGCCGTTAATGGCCATCGGCGCGCGCCACTATGGCCGTTTGCGCGAGACGGCTTCGGACTGGATGGGCCGTGTCGAGCTCGATGCGACGCGCATCGACGAATTGCCTTCGGCTTTTTCGGGCGGGATGCAGCAGCGCTTGCAGATCGCGCGCAATCTCGTGACCGGGCCGCGACTCGTCTTCATGGACGAACCGACCGCCGGTCTCGACGTATCCGTGCAGGCGCGTCTGCTCGACTTGCTGCGTACCTTGACAAACCAGCTGCATCTCGCCGCTGTAATCGTCACGCACGATATCGGCGTGGCACGCTTGCTCGCGCATCGGTTGATGGTGATGAAGGACGGGCGCGTGGTGGAGAGCGGTCTCACGGATCAGGTATTGGATGATCCGCAACATCCTTATACGCAGACGCTGGTGGCGTCCGTGCTGCCGGTTTGAGGTGCAACAGATGACTATGGCAGACGAAGAAGCGTTCGCCACGCGCACGGAGCTAATGCTGCGCGCTCGCGACATAGAAAAGACCTTCACGCTGCATCAGCAGGGCGGTGTGCGCATCGTGGCGCTCGCGGGTGTATCGCTCGATGTGGAACGCGGCGAATGCGTGGTGCTCGCTGGCGCTTCAGGCGCCGGCAAAAGCACGTTTCTGCGTTGCATGTACGGCAATTATCTCGCGACGCGCGGCAGTATCGCCATTCGCGACGAAAGCCGCGCTTCACGACATCTCGTGCTGACCGAAGCCGAGCCGCACGACATCATCCGCTTGCGCAAAAGCACGCTCGGTTACGTGAGCCAGTTTCTCCGCGCCATCCCGCGTGTCTCTTCGCTCGATCTCGTCGCGGAACCGCTGGTCTCGCGCGGTGTCGATGAAGACGAAGCACGTGAGCGCGCGTGCGTCCTGCTCGCAAGGCTGAACGTACCGCGACGCTTATGGTCGCTCGCGCCCGCGACGTTTTCCGGCGGCGAGCAACAGCGTGTGAACATTGCGCGCGGGCTGATCGCGGCGCATCCTGTCTTATTGCTCGATGAGCCCACGGCGTCGCTCGATGCACAGAACCGCGACGTCGTGGCCGATCTCATCGTCGAGGCGCGCGAGCGGGGCGCGGCCATCGTCGGTATCTTTCACGACGAAGATACGCGTGAGCGCGTGGCAACCCGCATCGTGCGCCTTGCAACACCGGTAGTGGTCAACTCATCCGAAGACGGAGCATTGCAGACATGCTGATTACGAATGCGCGCATCGTCACGCGCAACGAGGAATTCACGGGCACGGTGCGCATCGAGGAGGGCTGTATCGCGGATGTATCGCCGGGAAATACGGCGACGCGCGATGCGTTGAACTGGGACGGCGACTACCTGCTGCCGGGCTTCGTCGAACTGCATACGGACAATATCGAAAAGCATCTCGCGCCGCGTCCTGGCGTGCTGTGGAATCACGAAGCGGCGATCATCGTGCATGACGCGCAAGTGGCTTCGGCCGGCATCACGACCGTGTTCGATGCGCTCGGTGTGGGCTCGCGTCCCGAAGACGGCGTGCGTGGCCGCGAACTTCAAGTGCGGTGCGCGCAGTCCATCGGCAAGTTCGTCGAGCGCGGGCTCTTGCGCGCCGATCACTTCCTGCACTTGCGTTGCGAAGTCGGCACGACGGACGTGGTCGAGGTATTCGATTCACTGAGCGCGCATCCGCTCTTCAGGCTCGCATCGGTGATGGACCATACGCCGGGTCAGCGCCAGTGGCAGGACCATGAAAAGTGGCGCAAGTATCAGGAACGTCACGGCAAGTGGAGCGACGAACACGCGAATGACGTGCTCGCGCAACTGGCCGAGCATCAGGCGCGTTACGCGGCGGCGCATCGTGCGGACATCGTCGCGCGTTGTCAGCGCTTGGGCATCTCGCTTGCAAGCCACGACGACACGCTCATCGAGCATGTGGAAGAAGCCGCGCGCGATGGCATTGCGCTCGCGGAATTCCCGACCACGCTCGATGCAGCCCGTGCCGCGCGCGAACATGGCATCGCCACGATCATGGGCGCGCCGAACGTCGTGCGTGGCGGCTCGCACTCGGGCAACGTGTCGGCGCTCGAACTCGCTCGCGAAGGGTTGCTCGACATCCTCTCGTCCGATTACGTGCCTTCGAGCCTGCTCATCGCGGTGTTCGATCTCGTCGAGAAGGCGGGATGGACCTTGCCGCGCGCGGTGGCCACGGTTTCTTGGGCACCCGCGCACGCGGCCGGACTCGCCGACCGTGGGGCCATCGTGACGGGCTTGCGCGCCGACTTCGTGCGCGTCGCGCTGGCGGACGGTCTGCCTGTGCCGCGCGAGACTTATCGCAACGGGCAGCGCGTTTCTTGAAACGCCGACAGCCCCGCGCAAGGCAACCGACATACACGGGTAAGCCCGCGTTGCGAAGGCATGCAGACTTCAGTACTCTCGCGCATGAATTAGTTCGCTATGTGAATCGCTGTTCGCCTGACGAACAATAGTCGAACGACGATTGCCAATCATCGACGAGGGAATGAAGTGAGCCGAAGTCCTGCTGTGAACGTGCAGACGTTCATCAACGAGCACCCGTTTTCGCCCTTCCAGTGGCTGATCTTCGTGATGTGCTTCGTCATCGTGCTGCTGGATGGTTTCGATACGGCGGCCATCGGATTCATCGCGCCATCGCTCGTATCCGAATGGCAGATCAGCCGGCCCGCGCTCGCGCCTGTTCTGAGCGCTGCGTTGTTCGGGCTCGCGGCGGGCGCGCTGCTTTCCGGGCCGTTGTCGGACCGGCTCGGACGACGGCTGATGCTGTTGTCCTCGGTACTGCTGTTCGGCGTGGCGTGCTTTGCATCGGCGTATTCGGCAAGCCTCACGCAACTCACGGCGTTGCGCTTCGTTACGGGCCTCGGCCTCGGCGCCGCCATGCCCAATGCCGTCACCATGATGAGCGAGTTCTGCCCGGACAAGCGCCGCGCGACGCTCATCAACCTGATGTTCTGCGGCTTTCCGCTGGGCGCGGCATTCGGCGGCTTTCTCGCGGCATGGATGATTCCGCATTTCGGCTGGCGCAGCGTGCTGCTGCTCGGTGGCGTGGCGCCGCTCGTGCTCGTCGTGCTGCTCTTCATCAGCTTGCCGGAATCGGTGCGCTACATGGTCGCGAAGAACAAGCCGGCCGAGAAGATTCGTGCGACGCTTGCACGCATTTCATCAGCGGCGGCCAACGCAGGATCGTTCTTCATGACGGAGACGGCGCCCGCGGTGCAGGGGCAGGGCGGCGTGAGCGTGGTGTTGTCGCGCTCGTATATCGTCGGTTCGATCATGTTGTGGCTCGCATACTTCATGGGCCTCGTGATCTTCTATGCATCGATCAACTGGATGCCGATTCTCCTCAAGGAATCTGGCCTGAGTCCGCAGCGCGCGACGCTGATCTCCGCGTTGTTCCCGCTCGGCGGCGTGGGCGCAGTCTTGTGCGGGGTGTTGATGGACCGCTTCAACCCGAACCGCATCATTGCCGCGTGCTATGCGTTGACCGCGGTGAGCGTGTACTTCATCGGGCAGGCGGTGGGCAACGTGGGACTGCTCGTGCTGATCGTGTTCCTTGCTGGCGTGTTGATGAACACGGCGCAATCGTCGATGCCCGCGCTCGCGGCATCGTTTTATCCGACTCAGGGACGCGGCACCGGCGTGGCGTGGATGCTGGGCATCGGGCGCTTCGGCGGTATCGCGGGGTCGTTTCTCGTGGCTGAACTGACGCGATTGCACTTCAGCTTCGGCGGCATCTTCGCGGTGATCGGCGTCGCGGGATTGATCTCGGCGGTGGCGTTGCTGATCAAGCAGGCCGCGCATCCGCAGGCCGCGTTGCCGAGCGATTTGAAGGCTACGGAGCCGGTCGGGCATTGAGGATGGGTTGTGCCTGGATGATGTCGAATCGCCCTGCGTGGACGTTGGTCGCGCGGGGCGAATTGTTTTGGATGTGGGGCTTTGCCGAGAGGCCATGGCCACCAGTCTTTCACTCATCGCACTCCTGTTTGCCAATCGTCAGACCGTGGCATGTCGTGTGCTGATGAAGAACATGCGACTTGCCGCTGCGTGTCAACACCGCATCAGCAAGGAGGCACCACAAGCCGCACGACATCGCATCTTGCAACCGCAAAAAGGAGTTATTCGATATGAAGCGTATCGCCATTTCATGCGCCGCTGGCGCACTCGCCCTGGTTTGCGCATCCGCATTCGCACAGGACAATCCTCCCAGCTCGAATACGGGCCTGCAAGCAGGCGACAACGCCCAAACGACCACGACGCACGCGCACAAGACTCATTCGAAGGCCACGCACAGCAGCCAGTCGTCGATGAAGCCCGGTCCGTCGACCACGCCTGGCGGCACGGCCACGCCCGGCACCGCAGGCGCACCGGTCAGCGCAAGCGGCTCGGGTAACTGAGGTCTGAAATAATCGGCGGAACAGCCGCTGGAAACATGAACGGGACGCTCAAGGGCGTCCCGTTTTACATGGCGATTCAATTCGAAAAAGAATCCGCCATCGAGAAGCGCGCGTATGAACGCGCTATGACAATGCAAAACTGGCCATCATGTTGCGCGCTTCCGCTCACGCAAATCAAAGCCGTATCTTACTTAGCAAACAACGACGCCATATTGGCAAACGCCTTGATCTCGACCGCATTGCCCGACGGGTCGAGGAAAAACATGGTCGCCTGCTCGCCCACTTCGCCCTTGAAACGAACATGCGGTTCGATGATAAAACGCGTGTTCGCCGCACGCAGCTTCTCGGCCAACGCTTCCCACTGCGGGATCGATAGCACGACGCCGAAGTGACGCACCGGCACGGCATCGCCATCTACGGCGCTCGTCGTGCGATTCCCCACTTCCTCGGGCGCCAAATGCGCGACGATCTGATGTCCGTAAAAGTCGAAATCGACCCAGTCCGGTGAACTGCGGCCTTCGGGACAACCGAGTAGATCACCATAAAACTCGCGCGCGGACGCAAGGCTGTGAACGGGGAAAGCCAGATGGAAAGGCGGCATGGCGGCCTTAGTCGTGCTCATGGTGCAACTCCTTTTTGTGGGGTTCGACAGCGTTTGAGCCAAATTCTATTCACAAATAAAAGTGCTGAAAAACGATATATTGCGGGAGTCAGCCCCAAAATTATCGATGAATGAATATGCTGCGCGAACTCACTACTTTCATTGCGGTCGCGCGCCACGGCACCTTTGCCGGCGCGGGCGCGCACATCGGGCTCACGCAGTCGGCGGTGAGCGCGCAGATGCAGCGTCTCGAAGCGCATTTGGGCTTCGCCTTGTTCGACCGCACCGGACGCTCCGCCACACTCAACAAGGCGGGCCGCCGCACGCTGGAACTCGCGGATGAACTCATGGCGCTCTATACGCGCCTCGCCGAACCCGAGGGCGTCGACGGGCGTGGCGGCGCGTTGTCGGTCGGCGCGATTGCATCGGCGCATGCGGCGCTGTTGCCCGATGCCATCGGCGCGTTCAGACGCGTGCTGCCCGCGTGGCGCATCCGGCTCGTGCCGGGCGTGTCGCTGTCGCTGCTCGCACAGGTCGATGCAGGCGAAACGGACATGGCCGTCATCATTCGTCCGCCGTTCGCGATACCTTCCGAATTGCGCTGGCGCACGCTCGTCGCCGAACCGTTCGTGTTGCTTGCGCCCGCCGCCATGAAGCGCGCCGCCTGGCGCGAAGTAATCGAGACGGCGCCGTTCATCCGCTACGACCGGCGTTCGTTCGGCGGACGGCAAGTGGAAACGTTCTTGCGCAAGCAACGCATGGCGGTGCGCGACGCCATCGAAGTGGACGAGTTGCAAGGCATCGCGCAAATGGTCGCGCGCGGCTTGGGCGTTGCGCTCTTGCCCGTATCCGATGGCATCGGCCCGTGGCCTGCCGGCGTCGTCGCGCTCGGTCTGGGCGACGACACGTTCCATCGCGAGATCGGGCTGGTCGAGCGTTCGCGGAAGGGACGGCAAGACGCGGCGGCACAACTCGCGGATTGCATCGCCGATGCGGCCAGTCGCAAGCCGGAAACGCCGCTTCCGGCGCGCAAGCGCGCGCGTGTAAAAAACAGCGCCTAGAATGCGTTGCAGGCGCGGCCCTCGAGTCGTCTCCTTCGTTGTCCGCGCACGCTTTTCCTTTGTCCTTTCGTGGCGGATGTCCATGAGCGACGAGCAACACACTGACACCACTGACGCCGCACCGCCGCTCGGCTTCTTGCGCGCGGGGCTTGCCTGGCTGGATCGCGTGGACCCGGGCACGCATCGGCGTATCAAGGGATTGCGGCTCGTGACCGCGTATGGGCTCGCGGCCGCGCTCGGCGGCTTGCACGACGTGACGCGCGACGTGCCTGCCAGCGTCTCCGTTGGCATGCTGGCCGCCGCCTTCGCGCTTTGGGCAAGCGTGTCAGAAGCGCGCAGCGCGCGCGCCGATTCGAGCCGCGATCTCGCCGTGTTGTGCATCGCGGCCGCGCTTGGCGCCCTCAGCTTTGCGCTCTTCGGGCCGTGGCTGCACGAAATGGGGCGCGGCGGCGCGGAGTTCGTGCTCGTCACGGGCGCGTTCCTCGCGGGCTATCTCAAGCGTTTCGGCCTGCTCGGCGCGGGCGTCGGCTCACAGTTCTACATCGGTCAACTGGTCGCTTACTCGATGAACCTGACACCGGGCGATTCATGGGCGATTACGCTCGCGCTCGTCATCGGCATGATCGCGGCAATCGTGCCGCGTGTGCTGAGCGGGCCGGCGGAGCATCCGGTGGTGTTGCCCGCGCTCGCGTCCGAGCCGGCTTACTGGCGGCGGCAGGTTTCTCCCGCGCTTGCCATGGGTCTGCAGGCGGCGAGCGGCGCGCTCGTCGTGGCGTTGTTGAACGCGGCGTTCGGCATGGCGGAATCGGCGTGGGCGATCACGGCCTGCGTCTACGTGGTCGCGACTTCGGCTGTCGGCACGGCACAGCGCGTGCGGCGGCGCATCTACGGCACGCTCGTGGGCGTGCCGGTCGGGCTCATTTGCCTGCCGCTTGCGGAACACGCGCCGCTCTTCATCTGGGCGATGGCTGCCCTCGCGATGATCGTCTACGCCATGGCGCTGCCCGAGCGCTATGACATTGCGTGCGGCGCTTTCGCCTTTACGCTCATCGTGACGATGGCCGCGAGCGGCATTCACTCGATACCGCTGCTCGCCGCGCGCGCGTGGGAGACGTTGCTGGGCGGCGCTCTTGGGCTCATTGCGGCGAAGTTGATCTTCCCGTTGCGCGAGGTCGGCTACCCACGCGCGGTGGCAGAACGCAGCGACGAAGCGGCATGGCACGGGCCTCGCACGCAAAGCGGAAAAGCACCGCAAAGCGGCAAGCAAGGCAAAGCATGAACCCGTCAGCGCTTACTCGCCTTCGCCACCACCTCGTCGAGCAATTGCAGGTCCACGGGCTTCACCAGATGCCCGTCGAAGCCCGCCTGCGCCGAACGTTCCTTGTCGCCTTCCTGACCGAAGCCCGTCATTGCGACGATCATCGCGCGGCCGACGAGCCGTTGCGAGCGTAGCGAGCGCAGCACTGCGAAGCCGTCGATATCCGGCAACGCCAGATCGAGCAGGATCAGCGCGGGCGGAAAATGCCGGATGACGTCGATACCTTCCGTGCCGTGATATGCAATGCGCACCTCGTGCCCCTTCATCTGCAGCAGCATGGCGAGACTGTCGGCGGAATCGACGTTGTCATCGATCACGACGATACGCAATGTCCCCGATGCGGCCGGCGCTGCCAGCAAACCGGCAATGGGCACATCGTCGGCGGGCGCGTAGGGTAATCGCACGGTGAACGTGCTGCCGCGACCGGTGCCGTCGCTCGCGGCGGAGATGGTGCCGCCGTGCATTTCGACGATCGAACGGCACAACGTGAGACCAATGCCGAGCCCGGCTTCGCCTGGGTTCAGGTAATGATCTTCCTGTACGAAGAGATCGAAGATAGCCGTCAAACCCTTCTGCGAAATGCCACGGCCGCGGTCGGACACTTTCAGCAGCAAGGCGTTGCGCTCGCGTTCCACGCAGATGTGGATGCTGCTGCCGTGCGGCGAAAACTTCGATGCGTTGTTGAGCAGATTCTGCACGACCTGAACGAGCCGCGTGCCATCGCCCAAGACGAAGATAGGCTCGTGCGGCAATTCGGTGGTGATGCTCTGCGCGCGGTCGTCGGTGAAAGGGCGCACGAGTTCCATGCTGCGTTCGACGATTTCGGTCACGCCCACGCGCGCCATGCGCAGTTCGATCTTGCCGGTGGTGATACGGCCCATGTCCAGCAGATCGTCAACCAGTCGGCCGAGATGCGAAGTCTGTCTGTCGATGATGTCGCGGCACGAAGCGAGTCTCGGCGAGATATCCGCTTCCATCTGCATGACGCCGACGGCATTGCGCACGGGCGCGAGCGGATTGCGCAACTCGTGCGCGAGCGTGGCGAGAAACTCGCTGATGCGTCGCGACGATACTTCGAGTTGCTCCAGTCGCTTTCTTTCGCTCATGTCGCGCGTGACCTGGGAGAAGCCACGCAGCGTCCGGTGCTCGTCATACACCGCCGTGATCACCACGTTCGCCCAGAAAAGCGACCCGTCCTTGCGCACGCGCCAGCCCTCGGTCTCGATGCGCCCCATGCGAATGGTGGTCTGCAATTGCAACGCGGGCACGTTCGCGGCGATGTCCTCGGGCGAATAGAAGAGGGAGAAGTGCTTGCCGAGAATCTCCGCCGGCAGATATCCCTTGATACGCACCGCGCCCATGTTCCAGCTTTCGATCTCGCCTTCCGGGCTCAACATGCAAATGGCGTAGTCGCTCACGCTTTCGACGAGCAGGCGGAAGCGTTCTTCGGAAAGCCGCAGCTTGGTTTCCTCCGCGCGCTTCGCGGTGAGATCGCGTGTGTACTTTGCATAGCCGATGATCTCGCCACGCGTGTCGCGCGCCGCCGTGATGACGACATTGGCCCAGAAACGCGTGCCGTCCTTGCGAACACGCCAGCCTTCGTCCTCGAAACGGCCAGTGGCATACGCCTCCTTCAACTCGTATTCGGGCCAGCCCCGCGCCACGGAATCCGCCGTATAGAAACGCGACAGATGCTGACCGATGATCTCGTGCGCCTCGTAGCCCTTGATTTTGCGCGCGCCCGTATTCCAGGTGGTAATGCAGCCATTGAGGTCGAGCATGAAGATCGCGCAATCTTCGATGGCATCGACAAGCGTGTGATAGCGCTCGTCTTCGATAGTCGAGTCATTCGGCTTGTCGGACGCCGGGTCCGCTGGCCTGGCAGTGCGCAAGGTAGTCATGGTTCTGATGGGCGGCGCTCAGGTTGAGAAGTTGCAAAACGCAACGACCGCGATGCTTTCGAAAATCCGCGTTCGTCATGCAGCGGTGTTTTCGACACATGAAAACGCTGCGTGCGCGCCAGCAGTTTAACCCTTCGTGTGCTGCTTCCGCTTCCTGTCGGGATTTCGTCCACCCAATGTTATCCGCGCTTTAGAGGGGATTTCAGCACGGGCGTGCGCGCTTAGACTGCAGGCACATTTCAGGAGGCCGCGACCGTCAGGCAGTGAGAGAAGGCCCGTGAAGTGATTTCGATAACCCTTCATGGAGCACTCACATGACTCGCAAACTCGGCATCATCTTTCTCATCGCGGCGTCGCTTGCCGCTTCTTATGCGCTCGCCAGGGGATTCGGCACGGCTTCGCGGCAATGCGTCACCGTGCAGATGATCGCATCGGACGACGCACCCGCGGACAACGACAATAACGCGGGTACATCGCCTAAGGACAAGGAGGACAGTCCGCTCACTCGTGCACAGGACTGAGCACGGTCTCGCGCCGTGGGCTGATCTTCACGGCGGGCATGAAGAGCATGGAGACGACCGCGCCGAGCGCGACGAAGAACATCGCGGTGAAAGTCAGATGCAGCGCATGGTGCAGTGCAAGGCGGATCTCGTTATTGCTTGCAAAGTCGCCCGGCACGCTCGTCAACAAACGCTTCAACTGATCCGCGTGGACGGCGGGCATGCCGGTCACATGCGTTAGACCGTAGTTCTGCACCGCGCCGAACACCGCCGCGCCGAGCGTGTTGCCGAGATTGCGCGCAAAGAGATTGGATGCCGTCGCGCTGCCGCGTTCGTGCGGCTTCACGATCTCCTGAATCAGGATGAGGCACGAGACGCTCGTCACGCCCATGCCGAAGCCGACGACCGCCGAGCCGATTCCCGCCCACACCGGGCTCATGTCCGGGTTGAGGAACACGAACGGCAGCGAGCCAAGCGGAATGAAGAACGCGCCGCCGATCAGAAGCCGCCTCAGGCCGATGCGCGCGAACGTCCGCGAGGTGAACGTGGCGCCGCTTGGCCAGCCGACCATCATCATGGTGAGCGTGAAGCCGGCTTCGACCGGTGAGCGATGCATCACGCCCTGCACGTACATCGGCAGGAAAGTGGTGAGGCCCATCATCGCCATGCCGGCGAGCAGGGTCGCCGCGTTGCCCGCTGCAATCGGGCGATGTGCCCAGAGGCCGAAGTTGATCATCGGGTCGGCGGCGCGGCGTTCCTGCCAAACGAAGAGGCACGCGCTCGCAATCAGCACCGCCACTTCCACGGCCACACGCGTGTTGCTGGCGTGGCCGGCATCGGTCAGAGCCATCATCAGCGCGGCGACGGCGGCGGTGAAAAAGAACGCGCCAGCGAAGTCGATCGACGGGCGGCCGTGGCGTTTCTCTTCGTGCAGGAACATGACGAACAGCAGCGCGGCGAGGAAGCCGATCGGCACGTTGATCCAGAAGATCCACGCCCACGAGAACTGCCGGATGAGCAGACCGCCGACCATGGGTCCGAGCACGGCCGATACCGCCCACACGCTTGCCAAATAGCCCTGCACCTTGCCGCGTTCATGCGCCGGGTAAAGGTCGCCGACGATAGTCAGCACCACCGGCAAAATGGCGCCCGCGCCCACGCCTTGCAGCAAACGGAACACGATCATTGCGGGCATCGACCAGGCAAAGCCCGCGAGCACCGAGCCGATCAAGAAGATGGCGATGCCCACGAGCACCGCGGGCTTGCGTCCATAAAGGTCGGCGAGCTTGCCGAACACCACGGTAAGCGCAGTCTGCGTGAGCAGAAACGACGAGAAAACCCAGCTGTAGAGATCGAGACCGCCGAGTTGCGTGGCGATTTGCGGCATCGCGGTGGAGACGATGGTGGCCTCGATCGCGACCATTGCCATCGACGCCATCACGGCGGCAATGACGAGCGGACGAACGGTTTGTCTGGCTTGTGGCATGCGTTTCCATGAAAGGAATGGCGCCGCCACGCGAGGCGGATACGGCGCGCGGCAACAGGCGGGCTTACACGAAGAAGGCGATACGGCCAAGGCGAAGCTGCATCAGCCGTTGTGCGGCGGGGCGGCATCGCCGATGAAGTCGATGATGAAGCGGTCGACTGCAATGGTAGCGCCTGCTGAAAAAGCCTGCTCGCTTCGCCCGACTCTTCGTCCTCATTTTTCTCTAACTATCGGGGTATACGCTGGGTTCGTGGACAGAAGGTTGGTTCACATCCTCGTTCTCCTCAGCTTCGAGCGTCGGCTCCGACCCGGACCGGCGCTTCTTTTTTAGCACGTCGATGCCAGAACCCCGCGCCGAAAGATCGAAAAGTCCGAAGCCGCCGAAAGCCGCTAGTAGAATCGAGACGCCAGCCGGTCCGCGTCTTTTCATCTCGATGCGTCTTCACATGATCAAATCGCTGAGAAATCAACTTGTCGTCGCGCTCGGGCTGCTCGTCAGCGCGGTGGGCTTGCTGCAGGGCATCAGCTCGTATCATCTTTGCCGGACCGGCATGGACGCACTGCTCGACATGCGCCTCGAACAAGTGGCGACCCGCATGCGCGACGGTTTCGCCGAAGGCATTCCGCAGAATCCCGCGCGCGGCACGCAGGACGATCGCGATGTCGTGGTCGTCGTGTGGAAGCCGGACGAAGCCACGCCGTTTCGCACGACCGATCCTTCTCTGCGCTTTCCGCGCGATGCAACCGCGGGCTTCGGCAGCTATCAGGTCAACGACGAATCGTGGCGCGTCTTCACGCGTCAGGACCCGACCATGACCATTCAAGTGGCGCAGCGCAACGCCGTGCGCCGCGAACTCACGCGGGAAGCCGCGACGCAGACGCTCTGGCCCATTGTCGTGCTGTTGCCGCTCGTGTGGATCGCGGTGGCGCTCGTCGTGAGCCGCTCGCTGCGCAGGCTCAAACGCCTTGGCGCAAAAGTGCAGGGCATCGATACCGCCAATCTCGAACCGTTGCCCACCTCCGGCGTGCCCGCCGAAATCGCGCCCTTCATCCATTCGATCAACACGATGATCGAGCGCCTCGCGCAATCCATCGAGTCGGAACGCAAGTTCATCGCCGATGCCGCGCATGAACTGCGCACGCCGCTCACGGCCCTGCAATTGCAGGCCGATAATCTCGCGCCGCACATCGCGCCGGGCAATCAGGAGCGTTTTCGCGAGTTGCGACGCGGCATTGGACGCGCGGGCAGCCTCATCACGCAGCTTCTGCGCATGGCGCGCGCCGATGCCCCGATGGGCGCGACGCCGCTTACGCGGGTGAATATCGCCACGGTCGTAACGAGCGCCGTGGCCGATGTCCTGCCGATTGCGCTGCAACGCGGCCTCGATATCGGCGCCGAAGAGATGGTCGAGGCCCACGTGCGCGCGGTGGAAACGGATATCGGCATGGCGGTGAAGAATCTCGTTTCGAACGCGGTGCGCTATACGCCGGATGGCGGCACCATCGACTTGCGTATGCGGCGCGAGCGCGACATGGTATGGGTCGATGTCGTCGATACGGGGCCGGGGATCGCGGAAACACTGTTGCCGCGCGTATTCGACCGCTTCTTCAGGGCTAACCCTGATATCGAGGGTAGCGGGCTCGGCTTGTCTATCGTGAAGGCGATCGCGCAGCGCTACGGTGGCGATGTGTCACTTCGGAATCGCGATGACGGGCGGTCGGGCATCGTCGCTTCGATTGGCTTTCCGGTCGAGGAAAGCGGCGTGGCTACCGAGGCAAACGCCGCGACAGCCACCGCTTAAAAGGAATGGCCGCGCTGTTTTGTGCCTATTACAATGGAATCGCGTGCTGCGCGTGGGTGATGACCGCGTCAGCTTGGTCGCGTCAATGCGGTGTGCGGACTCAACATGCGAATCCTACTGATCGAAGACGACGTACAGATCGGCACCAGCCTGATGCGCGCCCTCAAGGACGTCGATTACGCCGTGGACTGGGTGCGCGACGGCCAGGCGGGACGCGAGGCCATGGACGCCGCCGAATACACGGTAGTACTGCTCGATCTCGGCTTGCCCGGCATGTCCGGCCTCGAAGTGTTGCGTGGTGCGCGCACGGCGGGCAACGCGACGCCGGTGCTGATCCTCACGGCTCGCGACGACCTCGACACGCGCGTGCAAGGGCTCGACCTCGGCGCGGACGACTACCTCCTCAAGCCCTTCGACACGCCCGAACTGCTGGCCCGCATCCGCGCGGTGCTGCGCAGAAAGGCGGGTTATGCCACCTCGCGTCTCGGCGACGAATCGATCAATCTCAACCTCGACCAGCGCACGCTTACGTGCGGCGAGACATCCGGCGTGCTATCGGCGAAGGAATTCGCGCTGATGCACGCACTCATGGAGCGGCCCGGCACCATCTTTTCGCGCGATCAACTCGAAGACCGGCTTTACGGCTGGGGCAAGGAAGTCGAAAGCAACGCTGTCGACGTGATCATCCATTCGGTGCGCAAAAAGTTCGGCGCAGCGGTGATCCGCAACGTGCGCGGCCTCGGCTGGACCGTGATGCTGGGACAGGCGGGACGCGACGAAGCGAAGTGAGGGCGTGTCACGCGTAAGGGTCGTCGGGGCGACGCGGGATCGATCCGCAGAAGGTCATGCTGTACGCGTGGTCGCTTTCCTCGACCTGACGCATGCGGCGCTCGAGTTCGGCGTGATCGCCCGACGAGGCAAAGTAGTCGTCGTGCGAATGGTCGTCGGTGGCGGAAAAGAATCTGGAAAGACGTTCGAACATGATGCGCTCCTTAGGCGGACGGTTGGCGACGGCCTGCGTTCGGTATTCAGTATGGCTCGTCGATGGAAACCAGAATAAGGCGCGCGAATTAGCGTTGAATGATGGCTCGCACATGCAGTCGCCAGCACAGAGTTGAGCCTGCGAAACATGTACGCCAGCGCACGCGAATGGGCTGCCGCGTCGCACCATCGCGTGGTATCTTCTTTCACACAGGTTTCACACAAGGATGGATGTACAGCAGCGCGTTTGCCCTTTCAGTCGAACGTCTCTCGTGAACGCCGCCATGAACGAAGTGCCTCGTACTCTCAGTGCCCGCGACCGTGTCGAACTGCTTTGCTGGCTGACGTGCGGCAGCCTCGGTGCGTACTATCTCAACGGCGACTGGCCCGCGCCGTCATTTCATGTCGAAGCCGCGCGCAAGTGGCTCGACCGGCATAAGCGCGAAGCCGACTGGCTTGCTATCGCCAAACTCTCTGCCATTGCACGCGATCTTGCCGCGCGACATTGCGCTATCCTCGAATCCGACTGGGCGCGCGAAGCGGTCGAAGAGATTTTGGACAGCGAAGACCTCAACTTCAATTCGGGCGTAGTGCGACCCATTCTGGAGGATTGCCGCCGGGCGTTGGCGGAGAAGCGGGTTCCGGAGTAGACCGATTTGCGTAGGCGAGTCGTGAGGGCGGTCGCGCCGCCAACCGCAGGCCACTAGTGCCACGTGCTGTATCTAGCGAAATATAGGAAAGTATAAGGTAGTCAAGATATACTTCGCTATATATTGTTATAGAGTCATAGTCATGGATCCGGTTCGGAACCCATTTGCGCCCGGCGCCGGTAGCCAGCCGCCCGAACTCGCTGGGCGCGAAGCAATCATCGAGGACGCACGTATCGCCATTGAACGCGCGGTGCTCTGTAAGCCTAGCCGTTCGCAAATGTTCCTGGGCTTACGCGGCGTAGGCAAGACCGTGCTGCTCAACGCAGTCGAAGCGCTCGCTATTCAGCGTGGCCACGTCACTTCCATGATCGAGGCGCCCGAGAACAAATCGTTGGGTGAGCAACTGCTGCCACGCATGCATCAAGTGCTTCGAAAACTGTCCGTCGCCGCGAATGCCAAGACGAAGACTTACGACGCGCTGCGAGCGTTGAGGTCGTTTGCCTCCGCATTCAAGTTGGAATATGGCGATGTCTCGATCGCGGTGGATCCCGAAGTAGGAGTCGCGGACAGCGGCGACCTCGAGAATGATCTTCCAGAACTGTTCGTGCGTATCGGCGAGGCCGCTAAAGCTGCCGGTAAAGCCTGGACGCTCCTGATCGATGAAGTCCAGTACCTAAGCGAAAAAGACCTAGCCGCTCTCATCGTGTCATTGCACAAGATCAACCAGGCGCGCTTGCCCGTGCTGTTTTTCGGCGCCGGCTTGCCACAGGTCGCGGCCCTGTCGGGACAAGCCAAATCGTATGCGGAGCGGCTATTTCACTACCCGGAGGTCGGTGCTCTGCCTGAGGACGATGCCAAGGCAGCGATCCGTCAACCAGTGAACGACGAAGGCGCCGGTATCGACGATGCTGCTCTGAAAGAGATTTTCCTCAAGACGAGAGGCTATCCCTACTTTCTGCAGGAGTGGGGCCATCAGTCCTGGAATCTCGCCGTCGGCGACACGATTACCGTAAGCGACGCAAGGCGCGCCGAGTCGACAACGCTCAAGCGTCTGGACGAAGGGTTCTTCAAAGTTCGCTTCGATCGCCTGACGCCCAAGGAACGCGAATACGTCATTGCCATGGCGAAATTAGGCAGTGGCCCTTATCGTTCGTCCGACGTTGCGGATGCGCTCGGCGAAACCCCGCAGAGTCTCGGTCCTCGCCGCGCGCAGATCATCAACAAAGGCATGATCTACAGTCCGTCCCATGGTGATATCGCGTTCACCGTGCCGATGTTCAATGACTACCTGATTCGCAATTTAAGCAGTCTTGGCTGACCGGGCTGCGGATTTGCGCCGAGCGCCGCTAGGGACATAAGGCAGACTAGCGCGAATCACTGTATGAATGTACAGTATGCGCATTTTCCGCGTTCTTCGCGCCCGCGCATGTTTAGCCACGTCCTTCGCACGTCGTCGTCTTTCGGCCTTGTCGGCACGCGTCCGTTCTAGGCAATGGACACGCCCGCCACGCCCACGCCTCGCCGTATCGCGCATCTGGACATGGATGCGTTCTTTGCCTCCGTCGAATTGCTGCGCTATCCCGAACTGCGCGGCCAGCCGGTGGTGGTCGGCGGCGGACGCAATGCCATTCCCGAGACGCTGGCCGACGGCACGCGCCGTTTCAGAAAACTGCGTGATTACGCGGGGCGCGGTGTCGTCACCACCTCCACTTACGAAGCGCGCAAGTTCGGCGTGTTCTCGGCCATGGGCATGATGAAGGCCGCGCAACTCGCGCCCGACACCATTCTTCTGCCCACGGATTTCGAGTCGTATCGCCATTACTCGCGGCTTTTCAAGACAGCCGTCGCGGCGTTCACGTCGCAGATAGAGAATCGCGGCATCGACGAGATTTATATCGACGTGACGGACATGCCGGGCGATTCCGCGAGCATCGGCCGGCGCATGAAGGACGCGGTGCACGAAGCCACCGGGCTTACGTGCTCGATCTGCATCGCGCCGAACAAGCTGCTGGCGAAGATCGGCTCGGAGCTCGACAAGCCCGACGGCCTGACCATCCTGACGATGGACGATCTCCCCACACGCATCTGGCCGCTCGCGGCGCGCAAGGTGAATGGCATCGGGCCCAAGGCGAGCGAAAGGCTGGCGGCACTCGGTATCGAAACGGTCGGTGACATTGCCGCCGCCGACCTGGGATTTCTGCAGATGCATTTTGGCGGCACTTACGCCGCATGGCTCGCGCGTATCGCGCAGGGACAGGACGATCGGCCCGTGGTCGTGAGTTCGCAGCCGAAGTCGATGAGCCGTGAGACCACGTTCGAGCGCGATCTGCATCCGAAGAACGACCGCGCGAAGCTCTCCGAGGCGTTCACGGGGCTGTGCAAGAAAGTCGCCGACGACCTGCAGCGCAAAGGTTACGTAGGCCGGACGGTCGGCATCAAGCTGCGTTTCGACGACTTCCGCACGCTCACGCGTGATCTGACCATTCCCGTTTCCACCGACGACCCCGTCGAGATTCGCCGCGCCGCTACCGAATGCGTAAAGCGCATTACGCTGGATCGACGGCTGCGGTTACTCGGCGTGCGCGTGAGCGCGTTGAGCGTGCGCGGAGAGGACGGCGGCTTCATCGAACCGATTCAAGTGGAACTGCCGTTCGACTGAGGCGTTAAGCGCCAAAGGGAATAAGCAAATCGCGGATCGTTCGTTGGCGGCACGGCTGCGACGAAGTAGATTGGCTGTCTTTGCGCCGTTCAAGAACATCGTGACGACCCTCGCACCGACCCTCGAAAGTTCGCCCCAAGCCGCCGATCGATCCATCGACGAATCCATTCAGATTCGCGCCTTCGACGCGCCGCTCGGCGCCGAGGTCATCGGGCTCGATCTGAGCAAGCCGCTCTCGCAAGCCGATTTCGCGCGCATTCATCGCGCGCATCTCGATCATCACGTGCTCGTGTTTCGCGACCAGCGCATCACGCCGGAACAGCAGGTCACGTTCAGCAAGCGCTTCGGGCCGCTGCAAATTCACGTGCTCAAGCAGTTCGCGCTCGCCGGGCATCCGGAAGTGCTGATCGTTTCCAACGTGCTCGAAAACGGCAAGCCGATCGGTCTCGGCGATGCCGGGCACTTCTGGCACTCGGACCTCTCGTACAAGGAAACGCCGAGTCTCGGCTCACTGCTGCATGCGCAGGAGTTGCCGAAAGTTGGCGGCGATACGCTGTTTTCGAATCAGCATCTTGCGTGGGATACGTTGCCCGAGCATCTGCGTCGCGCAGTCGAAGGACGCCGCGCGGAGCATACCTATCTTGCCAAATACGCCGAGTTGCAGAAACGCAGTCCGTGGCGCCCGAACCTGACGCCCGAGCAAATCGCGCAGGTCAAACCGGTGGTGCATCCCATTGTGCGGACGCATCCGGAGAACGGGCGTCGCGCGCTTTTCGTGAGCGAGCACTTCACCACGCGCATCATCGACATGCCGGAAGACGAGAGCCGCGCGCTCCTCGACGAAATCTTCGCGCATAGCGTGAAGCCGGAGTTTCTTTACCGCCACGAGTGGCGCGATCACGACATGGTGTTCTGGGACAACCGCTCGGTCATGCACTTGGCCGCCGGTACGCCCGACGACGAACGCCGCAAGCTGTATCGCACGACCATTGAAGGCGACGCGCCGTTCTGAGCGCTTATTTCACGGGGTTTTCTCACATGCATTCTCGTTTCGGGAAGCGTTCGTTGCGCGCGCTCGCCGCCGCGCTCGTCGTCTCGTTGGCCTGTTCGGCGACCGCGCAGGCGGAAGGCACGTTGCGCGTGGCCGAGCAATTCGGCGTGGTTTATCTGCTGCTCAACGTGGCGCGCGATCAGAAGTTCATCGAGCAGGAAGGCAAGAAGCAAGGCGTCGATATCAAGGTCGATTGGGCCAAGCTCTCGGGTGGCGCGAGCATCAACGACGCGTTGTTGTCCGGCTCCGTGGATATCGCGGCGGCAGGCGTCGGTCCGTTGCTCACGATCTGGGATCGCACGCACGGCAAGCAGAACGTGAAGGGCGTGGCGTCGCTTGGCAATCTGCCGTATTACCTCGTATCGAACGATCCGCGCGTGAAGACCATCGCCGATTTCAGCGATAAAGATCGAATAGCGGTGCCGGCCGTGGGCGTCTCGGTGCAGTCGCGCATTCTGCAATTCGCGTCGGCCAAGCAATGGGGCGACAAGCAGTACGATCGCCTCGACAAGCTCACGCAAGCGGTGCCGCATCCGGACGCGGCGGCGGCCATCATCGCGGGCGGCACGGAAATCAACGCGCATTTTGGCAATCCGCCGTTCCAGCAGCAGGAACTCGCGGGCAATCCGAAAGCGCATATCGTGCTCAACTCGTATGACGTGCTGGGTGGGCCGAGTTCGGCCACCGTGCTCTATGCAACGGAGAAGTTCCGCAATGAGAACCCGAAGACGTATCGCGCTTTCGTCGATGGCCTCAACGATGCGGCGCGCTTCGTCACCGCTAATCCCGAGAAGGCGGCCGACATCTATTTGCGCGTGAACAACGCGAAGCTCGACCGTGATCTGCTCCTCAAGGTCATCAAGGACCCTGCGGTGCAGTTCAAGGTCCAGCCGCAGAACACCTTTCCGCTTGCGCAGTTCATGCATCGCGTGGGCGCGATCAAGAACGATCCCAAATCGTGGAAAGACTACTTTTTCGACGATCCCGTGACGCGCGGCGGCAGTTGATATTGAGTTGATATCGCGCTGACTGCTTTCCATATTCGCAAAGATTGGTTAGGCGAACGTGCCGCCCTGACTATGCTTGAGGATTGCATTCAGGCATAAGATCATGGCGGCGAATCCCCAAGCCATTTATCCGCGCGAACCCCAGCCCGAAGCCGGGACGAGCGACAAACTGCTGTCGGCCAGGAACGTTTCTCTCGAATACCGCACGCCCGAAAGGCTCGTGCGGGCCACGCACGATGTCAGCTTCGACGTCTACGGCGCCGACCGCTTCGTGCTGCTCGGCCCTTCGGGCTGCGGCAAATCCACCTTGCTTAAGGCCGTCGCGGGCTTTATCGAACCGGTGTCGGGCAGTATCGAAATTGCCGGTGAGCGCGTGAAGGGGCCGGGCGCGGATCGTATCGTCGTGTTCCAGGAATTCGATCAGTTGCCGCCGTGGAAGACGGTGCTGCAAAACGTCGCGTTTCCGCTGCGCGTCGCGCGCAAGCTCAGTCGCGCCGAGGCGCGGGAACGCGCGCTCCATTATCTCGACAAGGTAGGTTTGGCGCGTTTCGCGGATGCCTATCCCCATACGCTCTCGGGCGGCATGAAGCAACGTGTGGCGATCGCACGCGCGCTTGCCATGCAGCCGCGCATTCTGCTGATGGACGAGCCCTTCGCCGCACTCGATGCACTCACGCGACGCCGCATGCAGGAAGAGTTGCTGCGTCTGTGGAGCGATGAGCGCTTCACACTCATGTTCGTCACGCATTCGATCGAAGAGGCGTTGATCGTCGGCAATCGCATCTTGTTACTGACGCCGCATCCGGGACGCGTGCGCGCCGAACTGAATAGCCATCAATATACGCAGGAGAGTCTGGGTCGCGGGGAGTTTCAGCAGAGCGTCGCGCGCATTCATCGCTTGCTGTTCGAAGAGGAGGCCGCGCAATGAGCACGCCGCATCTCGCCGCACCGCCGGTACGCCCGGAATATGAAGTGGAGCCTGCCGCGCCCGCGGACATTCAGTATCAAAGCGAAGTCAAACTGCCGCTCGCGCGGCGGATAGCGGACACGTCGTGGCTGCGCAAGACGCTGATTGCGCTGGTCCTCATCGGCATTTGGGAAATCGCCGCGCGCTTCGTCGATAACGATCTTTTACTGCCGACGTTCAGCGCAACGGCCGTTGCGTTCGTGCAGGGGATCATCTCGGGCGAGCTCATCGACAAGGTTGCCATTTCAATGTCGGTGCTGTTGCGCGGTTATTTGCTCGGCGCGGCGCTCGCGTTCGTCTTGACGTCGCTTGCGGTCTCGACGCGCATTGGCCGGGATATCTTGTCGATGCTCACGGCAATGTTCAATCCGTTGCCGTCCATCGCGCTGTTACCGCTGGCGTTGTTGTGGTTCGGCCTTGGCACGGGCAGCTTGTTGTTCGTGCTGGTGCATTCGGTCTTGTGGCCGCTCGCGCTCAACACCTATTCGGGTTTTCAGGCGGTGCCTTCGACTTTGCGCATGACAGGCCGCAATTACGGGCTGACGGGCTTGCGTCATGTGGTCCTGATTCTCGTGCCTGCCGCGTTGCCGTCGATTCTTGCCGGCTTGCGAGTGGGCTGGGCATTCGCGTGGCGGACCTTGATTGCAGCGGAGCTTGTCTTCGGCGCGAGTTCAGGAAAGGGCGGCCTTGGATGGTACATCTTTCAGAACCGCAACGAGCTTTACACGGATCGCGTGTTCGCGGGACTTGCAGCGGTGATCGTGATCGGTCTTGTTGTCGAGCATCTCGTGTTCGATACAGTCGAGCGTGTCACCGTGCGCCGCTGGGGCGTGCAGAATTAATCGGATTCGTGCATTTGAATGTCGGCCCCGCATGGCGCAGCCAGCGGGGCCGATTTGTCTTTAAAGCTTGGCCAATCCATGCTCGCGTGCCGGCATGAAGGCGCGCACCAGCATGTAAATTCCGGCGATGCCAACCAGCACATAGACGATCCGCGATAGCGGCGAGGCCACGCCGAAGATCGCCGCCACGAGATCGAGCTGCAGCAGTCCAACCAGCCCCCAATTCAACGCACCGATGATGACAAGCGCGCCAGCGACCCAATCGATCGGGCTACGATGAACGCGAACGGTTCCTTTCGATGAAACAGTAGACATTTTTGGTGATCCTAATGAATTACGAGGGAAAAAAGAGCCGCAATCGAGCGGCTCTTTTCGTTCCGGTTCCGCACCGCATTAGCCGCAGAACCGGCGGTTACTACTTAATGCAGCTTAGTTCGAGGTTGCGGCCGTTGCCATGCCGGAGCCGAGATCGGCGCCGGTGGTCGGGTCGCTCGATGGGTCCGATGCAGTACGCGTAGCCATTGCCTGCAACGCATCCACTTCTTCTTTCGACACGCCGACGGTAGCCGTGCCATCGCCGCCATCGACTGCGGGTTGCGGATCTTCGACGAACTTCCAGTCGCCGCCTTCATTCCACGAACCGCGCGCGTCATCGCCCTTCGACATATTGAAGTACACGCTCGTGAATTCCGGCTGACCGGGCAGCTTGCCTTGCGGGAAATTCGGCTGAATGGAATGCAGCGCCTTTTCGAAGGACTTCTGATGCGCGATTTCACGCGTCATCAAAAAGCCGAGCGCTTCCTTGATGCCCGGATCGTCGGTCACGTTGATAAGGCGTTCATAGACGATCTTCGCACGTGCTTCCGCCGCGATATTCGAGCGCAGGTCGGCAGTCGGTTCGCCGATCGTATCGATATAAGCTGCGGTCCAAGGCACACCGGCCGAGTTCGTAAGCGCCGGTCCGCCGCCATAGAGCAGAGCGGTCGTGTGCGAGTCGTTACCGTGACCGGTCATCGAGCGATACAGCTCGGCTTCGGTCTGCACGGCTTCGGCGAGTTGGCCCTTTGCGCCCTTGTTGAGCATGGCTACGATCGAGCCGATGATTTCCAGATGGCTCAGTTCTTCGGTGGCGATATCGAACAGCAGGTCCTTGCGGCCCGGATCGTCTTCCGATACAGCTTGCGTGAAGTAACGGCATGCCGCCGCCAGTTCGCCTTGCGGCCCGCCAAACTGCTCTAGCAAAAGATTGGCAAGACCAGGATTCGGCGCAGCTACGCGGACGGTGTATTGCAGACGCTTATTGTGAACGAACATATCAGCCACTCCTTTGTAACAGCGAGCGCCGTCCTGCAGCGGACGAGCGCACGCATTCAGTTTTAGATGAGTTGTTGATCTCGCGGCGACCGAGAGGACGTTGTTGCGTCACTTGCGGTCATCTTGCTGCGAGCCTCAGCGCATGGTTCGCGCTGGCTGAACGGCCGGGGACAGGGCCGAATTGAGTGTTGAATGGGGAACCAAGTTCATGCAGCCGCGTGGACTGGCATGGCGTCGGCTTGTGAGTACTACAGCAACCGCCGTGCCATTGAATCCGTCATGCAGCTTTTTCCTTCAGCGTTCAGCGAGAAGCACCGATCGCTCGAGAAGTATCTGGACGTTCGCAATCGGTGTGCCGCGACCCGTTGTGATCAGAACTTACGGCACGCGGAATAGCCTTTGCTCTCGGCTAACGACTCTCAAAGCTCAAAGGAAAGTATGCATTCCAGATTAATTGAAACCTTGTCGCGCGCGATGTTCTCCGGCGCAAGCGCGGGTGTGGCGTCGGCGCTTGTCGCAGCGGCGGGCGCGTCGAAATCCGGGCATCGTCCTTATTCGGCGATGAACGCTGTCGCGCATTGCATCTGGCCCGAACAGGCGCCAAAGGAGGAGGCGCCCAGCGTTCGATTTACCGCCGTCGGTTCTGGCATACATCTGGGCAGCGCGGTTTTTTGGGGCGTGCTATTCGAAACGCTGTGCACTTCGCGTGCGCGTCCGCGTGATGTCGTTGCTGCCGCGATTGCAACGTCAGTCACTGCTTATGTCGTGGATTACCATGTCGTCCCTAAACGCTTCACGCCGGGATACGAAGCGCGTTTGAGCAAGCGCGCCTTGGCATCGACTTACGTGGCACTGGGTGCGGGGTTTGCCATGGTGGCGTTGGCGCGCATGGGGCGATCGCGCTAAAGGATGTGAGGTGCGGTCCGTGATGCGTCATACCAAATGAGTCGCGACGCCAGGGCAACGCCGCGACGATTTACAGCGTGGTCAGTCTTGCAAATCCGCCGGCACCTTGCCTCCGTTTTCCGCCAGCTTCTTCATGACTTGCTTATGAAGCCAGATGTTCATGGACGCGGAATCGTCGGTGCTGCCGGTGTAGTGCAACTCGGCGGCAAGCGACTTGCGCGCATCCAGGCTGCTGTCGAGATCGAGCAACTTAAGCAAGTCGACAATCGAGGTGCGCCAGTTCAGGGTCGCACCGCTTTGCTGCTGCTTCTGCGTGAGGATTGCTTCGACATCCACTTCGGGCATCGGCGTGACCGGCGGGCGCGCGGGTTCGGCGCTTGCCGTGCCTGCGGGCGTGCTCGTCGGCGTGCCCGATGCCGTCGGTGTCGCCGGCGCTGCGCCCGGTGAAGCGGGCGGAGTAGCGGCGCCGGATGCGCTCGCGGCCGGATGATCGTGCGGGAAAATCTTGTTCAGGATGCTTGAAAAAATGCTCATGGTTCCTCCGTTGGTTTCATTGGTGTTTTGCGATGAAGCCTGTTATTTCTTCACCGGCCGTCGGACGAGGACGCATAAAGCAAGCCTGCTTCCGACAGACTCGTACGTCATGGTGAGCGAACCATCGGACAGATAGTCTCGAATGGTGGTTGTCGATGCCAATCTCGATCGCCCGCCCACTTGCAGCCATCGACGCGATGGAGTGAAAGACCGCAAACATACATCGGTCGATTGAACACATGACGCTCAAACAGCCGACGTTCATCACTCCGGCTTTCCGAGCACATCCAGAAAAGCCCGTACCTTTGCACTCAACAAACGACGTGAGCTATACAGCGCCCAGATCGCGACGGCCGGACCCGCATCCTCCCCCAACGCGACCAGCCTGCCCGCAGCCACATCCGGCGCAACGAGCAACCCAGGCAGAAGCGCGGCGCCCGCACCATCCAGCACGGCTTCGCGTATCAATAAGAGCGACGACATACGCAACACCGTCCGTGCTTCGATGGTGCGTGACTTGCCATTGGCGGTACGAATTTGCCAAGGCGTGTCGTTTGCGGTGGAAAGCGTGATCGCAGGCAGCGACGCGGGAAGTTCATCGCTGTCGATAAGCGAAGGCGCAGCAACCAGCACGCGCCGGTCGATCGCAATCTGACGGCCCATGAGTAGTACGTCGGCCGCCGGATTCACGCGTATCACGAGGTCATAAGCGTCTTGCACGGGATCGACCAGACGGTCCTCGGCGACGAGCTCCAGTTCGACTTCGGGATAAGCAAGCGCGAACCGGGCAGCCACACGCGCAAGCACCGCATGTGTGAACACGACGGGCCCGCTTACGCGCAGCTTGCCGCGTGGCACGGGTGCGCGCGAGGCGATCGATTCGCCGAGATCGGCGATATCCGTGAGCAGTCCGTGCGTTCCCTGATGCAGCGCCTGACCGTCCTCCGTGAGCCGCAGCGTGCCCGCGCCGCGCTCGATCAGCCGCACGCCGAGCTCCTGTTCGAGTTCGGCGACACGCCGCGAGAGCGTGGCTTTTGGCCGGTCGAGCTTGCGCGCGGCGGCCGCGAAACCGCCATGTTGGGCGACGGCGTTGAAATCGGCGAGAGCGATCAGGTTCATGGCGTTCCATCCGTGAGACGGGGCGTCTTGTTTTACGGGCTTCCGACTCGAAAGCGGAACGCCTATCGTATCAACACCGGGCCTCTTGACGGCCCGATCAACTCGAAAACTGGAGAATCAACATGACTATTCTCGTTACAGGAAGCACGGGCGTGATCGGCACGCAGGTCATCGAACAACTCGCGCGGCTGGATGGCGGCGTCGAGGTGAGGGCGCTGACGCGCAAGCCCGCGGACGCGAAGTTTCCGGCGCACGTCAAGCCAGTGCAGGGCGATCTGAGCGGCCTCTCTTCGTTTGCAGCGGCGCTCGCCGATATCGACACGCTGTTCCTGCTCGCGCCGAACGCTGCCGACGAACTCACGCAGGCCCTGCAGGCTTTGAGCCTTGCACGCGAGGCGGGCGTGAAGGGCATCGTCTATTTGTCGGTATTCAAGGGCGACGAATATGCGGATGTGCCGCACTTCACGAGCAAGCACACCGTGGAGCGCATGATCGAGCGTGAGGCGCTGCCCGTCACCGTGCTGCGTCCGGCGTATTTCATGCAGAACGACGTGCGCCAGAAAGAGCCGCTGCTGAACGCGGGAATCTTCGGCATGCCTATCGGCGATAAGGGGATTTCGATGGTCGATGTGCGCGATATCGGTGAGGCGGCCGCGCGCGAATTGCTCAGACGCGAACACGCAACCGACGCGCTGCCCGCCGAAACCTACGACCTCGTCGGACCGGAGGCGATCACTGGGAGGAGCGTCGCGGCTATCTGGACCGAAGCCTTGCAGCGCCCCATCCGTTACGCCGGCGACGACCTCGCTCCTTTGCAGGCAAGCCTCAAGGCGGCGCCCGAATGGCTCGCATACGACATGCAACTCATGATGCGTCGCTACCAGCGGGAAGGCGCGGTGGCAACGGCCACGCAGATCGAGCGCCTGAGCGCGCTGTTGCAGAGGCCGCCGCGGTCGTATCGCGACTTTGCGCGGGAGACGGCGAGCAGCTGGCTCGACGCTTGAGCGGACGGTTCAGGCGCGCAGATTCCACTTGATGATCGCGCGGGTGTCGCGCTCGAAGCCGAGCACGCTCATCGACGCGGTATCGAGCACGAGATGCGCGCCGAACGTGGCCGTGCCGGTGACCCACTGCGCCGCGAGCACGCGCAGAAAGTGCGCGTGCGAAAAGATGGCGATATGCGTCTTGCCGGAGCCAGTCAGCCGGTCGATCACGGATTGCGCGCGGCGTCCGATATCGGCGGCAATCTCGCCTTGGGGCATGGGGGAAGTCCAGACCGACCAGTCGGGAATCTCCTGGCGGATATCGACGGTCTTCCTGCCTTCGTAGATGCCGTAGTCCCATTCGTGCAGCGACGGCTCGACCTCGGCTTGATCGCCGAGACCCGCGAGCTTGCAGGTCTCCCGCGCGCGGCTCATTGGACTCGTGAGCACGAGATCGAACGACTGGGCGGCGAGCACGGGTGCGAGCGCCGATGCCTGCTTGCGGCCTTCGTCGGTCAAGGGGATATCGGTCGAACCGGTGTGCTGGCCCGACTTGCTCCATTCGGTTTCGCCATGCCGGATCAGCCAGATATGCATGCTGTCGTGGGGTTTGGAATCGGCCATGATGTGGGGAGAGTGGTTCGCGCACACGCGCGGCGTGGCTTGCATGGTAAGGGTTATGGGAGCGTTTGTCAGAGGCGGTGTAAAAGGAGGTGCCGCATGACTATCACGGCGCGGCATCCGAGCTCGTGCTGCCGTTCCTGCGCAAAAACACCCACGCATTAAACCCCGCCCCCATGAACATCAACACGCTCGTCATCGCGAACACCGAATGCATGCCCACGTGCGCCGCGATGAAGCCGCCCGCGAGCGGCCCCGTTACCTGTCCGATGTATTGGGCCGAAGTCGCATAGCCGAGGATATAACCCGCCGCGCTGTCCGGCACGCTATGACGCACCACGCTAGTGATGGCGGGCAAAAGACCGCCGAGCGCAAGCCCCATTAGAAAGCGCAGCACGACGAGCTGCGTGCCGGTCGTGACGAAGATCTGCGGAATCAGCAGCACGCCGCATAACCCGAGACACGCGACGATCACCTTCGTCGCGCCGATACGGTCCGCCAGCCGCCCGACGCGAGGCGCGGCGAGCACGCTACCCAGCGCGGCGGCGGACATCACGAGGCCCGCGACCAGCGTCACGTTCTTCTGGTCCTGCACCAGTTGCGACACGTACACGGTGATGATCGGTTCGATCGACATGTTGGCGAACATCAGCAGCATGGCGCTCGCGAGCATCGCGATGACGGGCGTAAGCTTCGGCACGTCGCGCCAGCCGCTGCTGCGCGCGCGGCCCGGCGAACCCTTCGCGCCATCGGGCAAACGGCGCTCTTCCTTCACGAAGAGCGTCGTCATGATGAACGAGCAGAAAATAAGGCCGCCTGCAAGAAAGAAGGTCGAACGGATGCCTATCAGCCCAGGCAGCAGCCCGCCCACGAGCGGGCCGACGAGATTGCCCGCCATCATTCCCGACGCGTGCGTGCCGAGCGCCCACGCGGTGCGGTGCCGTGGCGTCTGCGTCGCGATCATCACGATGGCGCCGCTCGCATAGCCGCCGACGAGTCCCGCGAGAAAGCGGATCGCCACCAGTTGCCAGACCGTCTGCACGACACCGAGCAGCGACATGGTGATCGCCATGCCGAGACTCGCGCGGATCAAAATCGGCTTGCGGCCATATCGGTCGGCAAGACGCCCCCACAAAGGCGCGACGAGACCCGCTGCCAGAAAGGTCGCGCCGAACGCGACGCCCGACCATTGCACCGCGCTCTCCACGGAGGCCGCGCCTAACTGCTGCACGTAAAGCGGCAAAAAGGGCAGGAGGAGCGTCATCGCCATGATGGTGGTGAACGAACCGAACACGCAGACATAGAGATTGCGTTGCCAGTGCAGCGAGCCATCGGCGTGCGGCGGAACAGTAGCGGACATGTGGATGCGGACAGGAGAGTGAAGTCGAGTTCCCGTGAATGTCGCAGATTTCATGGCGATGCGCTTGGCCACGACGACGCGGCATGCATCGTGCAACGGCCCTGGGCGCGTTACGATGAACGCGCCACGAGTCCACGACCGATGGAGAACGCCGAGTGAAGATCGCGACTTTCAACATCAACGGCATCCGCCCGCGCCTGTCCGCCCTGCTCGGGTGGCTCGAACGCGAGGAGCCGGATATCGTCTGTCTGCAGGAGCTGAAAGCAACCGATGCGCAGTTTCCCGCCGCCGATATCGAGAAAGCGGGCTACGGCGCGCTGTGGCACGGTCAGGCATCGTGGAACGGCGTCGCCATTCTCGCCAAGGGCGCGGAACCGATCCTCAGCCGGCGCGGATTGCCAGGTGGCGAAGACGACACACATAGCCGCTACATCGAGGCCGCAGTCAATGGTTTGCTGATCGGATGTCTTTATCTTCCGAACGGCAACCCGCAGCCCGGCCCGAAGTTCGACTACAAGCTCGCGTGGTTCGAGCGCCTCAACGCGCACGCGGCCGCTTTGTTGAAGAGTGGCCATCCTGTCGTGCTCGCGGGCGATTACAACGTCATTCCCACCGACGAGGATATCTACAACACCCGCTCATGGAAAAAGGACGCGCTATTGCAGCCCGAGAGTCGCGCGGCTTACGAGAAGCTGTTGGCGCAAGGCTGGACCGATGCATTGCGCAAGCATTTTCCGAATGAGCGTATCTATACGTTCTGGGATTATTTTCGGCAGCATTGGCAGACGAACTCGGGTTTGCGCATCGATCATCTCTTGCTGAGCAAGGACCTCGCGCCGAAGCTGAAAGATGCGGGCGTCGACACGTGGGTGCGTGGCGAGCCGCATGCAAGCGATCATGCGCCAACGTGGATCGTGCTGAAGGAAGGGCGCGGCGGCGCGCGCCCGAAGAAGAAGGCGGCGGACGCTTGAGGCGCGTCAGCTCGATCTTTTCGATGCCGCGCGTGTTGCCTTCGTGACAGCGGTCTGCGCGCTCTGTGTGATCTCGCCGCTCGCATCGAGAATGACGCCGCTGGTTTGCTCCGCGGTTGTAGTCGCGGTGTCGGCGAGATCGGTGATGACGGCGCCCGTGGACTGCGCGGCTTCGGTGGCGTCGGTCGTGGCGGTATCGAAGAGACCCTTCAGTTTGATGCCATTTTGCTCATACTGACTGCGCACTTCGCCGACGACGTCAGCTTCCGTCGACGTGATGATCGACAACACATGCTGTCCGTACGATGCCGCTTTCTGCGGGAACTGCGCGAGCATGATCGACTGCCAGCCGAAGACATCGCCGGCGCTGGCTTCATCGCCCGCTTTCAGAAGCGCGTTGCTTTCCTCGACCATTTTATTGACGGTCTGCACGTTGAGTTCTGCGAGCGCCTGCATGGTGCTCGCGAATCGGCCGCTGATAGTGAGAAACGCCTGGAGATTCGCGCGAGCAAGCGATGGCATCTGGTAGGCGAATTGACCGGGGTATTGGAACATTTGGCGCTCCTTGTGGGATTGGTTATGTTCGCGGCGCTCGTGCCGCATGCGATCAATGAGACGTGACGGTGTAGCGCCGGTTCCCTCGATCCCGCGCGAAATTTTGCTGACACTCGTGCTTATGCGACAACGCGAAGAAGTGTCGCTGAACCGTCACTCCTCCCCCTGCCTCAAACTCAACGGCATTTCCCCCGCAATCTCGCGCTCGACATCCGCCGCCGCTCTGCCGCGATTGAAGAACGCATTGAGCAGGATCGCAAACACGGCAGCAAGCGTGATGCCGCTGTGCGTCAACGGCCCGGCCCACGCCGGCATGTGCGCAAAGAACGTCGGCGCGACGAGCGGAATCACGCCCACGCCCAGACTGATCGCGATGATCAGCAAGTTGTTCTTGCTCTCGTAATCGACCTTGCCGAGTATCTTCACGCCCGTGGCCGCGACCATGCCGAACATCGCGATTCCCGCGCCGCCCAACACGACCACGGGAATCGATGCGATCAAATTCGACAGCTTCGGCAAGAGCCCGAGCAATATCAGGATCACGCCCGATACCGCGACCACCCAGCGGCTCTTCACGCCCGTAATCCCGACGAGTCCGATGTTCTGCGAAAACGAGCTATGCGGAAACGTATTGAAGATGCCGCCAATCACCGTGCCGAGGCCATCGGTGCGTAAGCCACGCGTCGCGTCGCCGCGCGATACCGGCCGCCCCGCGAGATCGCCCAGCGCGAGAAACATGCCGAGCGATTCCACCATGATGACGACCATCACGAGACACAGCGACGCAATCGCCGCGATATCGAAAGTCGGCCAGCCGAAAGCGAACGGCCGCACCGGAGAAAACCATGCCGCTTGAGCGGTGCCCGAGACATCGACGAGTCCGAGCGCCAACGCGACTGCGAAGCCAATCGCCATGCCGAGCAGCACGGAGATATTCGCGAGAAAGCCGCGCAGATACTTGTTGATGACGAGAATCGCCAGCAGCACGATGCCCGCGATCATCGAGTTCTTCGGATCGCCGAAATTAGGCGCGCCGCGCCCGCCGCCCGCCCAGTTGATCGCCACCGGAAAGAGCGTCATGCCTATGGTCAGGATGATCGTGCCCGTGACGATAGGCGGAAAGAAGCGCATCAGCCGCCCGAAAAATGGCGCGATGAGTATGGCGAACACGCCCGCCGCGATGGTCGCGCCGAAGATGGCGGTGAGCCCCGCGCCCGACGAAGCCATGGCGACCATCGGCCCGACCGGCGCGAAACTCACGCCCATGATGACCGGCAAGCGAATGCCGAATTTCCATACGCCGATGCACTGCACCAACGTCACGATCCCGCACGCGAAGAGGTCCGAGCTGATGAGAAACGCGACCTGATCCTTCGGCAGCTTGAGCGCCGCGCCAATGATGAGCGGCACCGCAATCGCGCCCGCATACATCACGAGCACGTGCTGTATGCCCACTGCAAGCATGGCGGGCAAAGGCAGCACTTCATCGACGGGATGGATCGTGTGGGCCATGTGTGCTCCGCAAGTTTCATGGTTGTCCTGCTCCGGGCGAGTATTGCACCGGCACGCTCCTGGAAAAATATTCGCGCCGCTATAGATGGCATGCAATGGCGCATCGACGCGCCGACTCAAGCGGCGAACGGCCAAACCTTCGCCGCTTTCGGTACGAATGTGCTGGCGCCAGAGTGGATGGACTACACTCTTTCTCGCGCGCGGCGTCATAGGTTGCTTGGATTTTTTTGCGTACCGCTGGCGCATCGTTTCGGTCGTACCGGAGCCAGTCACGATGAACCTGTTGCTCGTCGACGATAATGAAGCCTGCATCGAGACTCTCGCCGATATCGCGACGAGTCTCGGGCACACCGCTGCCATTGCGTACGACGGCGCCGGTTGTCTGGCGCTCACGAGTCACACGCGTTTCGATCGCATCTTTCTCGACATTTCCCTGCCCGACGCCGACGGCCGCGACATCTGCAGCCGAATTCGCGCCGCCGGTCTTTCGCGCGACGCCCGCATCATCGCAATGACGGGTCACTCCGATTTCGTCGATGGCAGCGGCGAAACGGAATTCGACGGTTATCTCCTCAAGCCCATCAGCCTCCAGGCGCTGGAACTGTTCCTGCTGACACGCTGATTTGGTCTGATTGCATGGGATAGTTTTGACCGGCTTCTGTCCATCCCGGATCGAACGACCGGAAGCAATTGCCGATCGCTTGCGAATCGCTTTATCGAGCTAGCGAAAATGCGCGGTAGGCACGCGCCAAAAGGCTTCGCAGACTGTCGATTTTTGAGACGACGTGCTACATTCCGAGCGCCTTTGCGTTGCTTTCGGTCATTCGCAGTTCTGCGCGGCCGATCGTTGCAGCGCAAAAGCGCTATCGCCCGGCGCGGCTCGCCAGTCATCCTACGGACGCGCGCATAAAAACATTCGCACAGGAATCTCGGCATGGATATGGTCGGCGGAACTCGGCTAGCCCAATTGTTCAACAGCAACCAGGCGGGACTGCTCGCCGAGTGGATCACGCAGCAGCATGCAATCGCATCGCGGCGCGGACTGGTCGGCGAAGCGGAGTTGCGCAATCAGTTCGGGCAGTTCGTCGAACTCATGGTGGCCGCGCTCGGCGCAAGCGACACGGTCGACTTCGAATCGAGCGCGTGGCAGGAAGTGCGCGCATTTCTCGCCGATATGTCCGGCCAACGCGCGCGTCAGGGTTTCTCGCCGGTCGAGACCGCGATGTTCGTGTTCTCGCTGAAGCAGCCGCTTTTCGCGCGCCTGCGCGCATCGCTCGAAGGCGAGCCCGCGACGCTTGCCGATCTCACCTGGACCATCAGCACACTCTTCGACGCGCTCGGCCTCTACACCACCGAAGTGTTCCAGGCGAGCCGTGAGCAAGTGATCGTACGTCAGCAACAAGAGTTGCTCGAACTGTCCACGCCTGTCGTGCAACTGTGGGACGGCATCCTCGCGTTGCCGCTCATCGGCACGCTGGATTCGGCGCGCACGCAGGTGGTCATGGAAAACCTGCTGCAGAAGATCGTCGAGACGGGCGCCGCCATCTCGATCATCGACATCACGGGCGTGCCGACCGTCGATACGCTCGTCGCGCAGCATCTGCTGAAGACCGTGGCGGCGGCGCGTTTGATGGGCGCGGACTGCATCATCAGCGGGATTCGGCCGCAGATTGCGCAGACCATCGTGCATCTGGGCGTGAACCTGTCCAACGTCACGACGAAGGCGACGCTCGCGGCGGCGTTCGTCGTCGCGCTGCAGCGCACCGGCAAGTCGCTCTCCGTCGAAAACACGCAGCGCGGGGGCAAGAGCGGCGCATCCGGTACAGCAGGCCCGGCGGGTTCGTACGACGCGCTGCAAGCCGAATGACGGCGCGCGTCGACAACCGCCACGCACAACGCGATTAGAAAGACCGAACGGGGCCAGCGATGGAACGCATTCCGATTCTCACGATGGGCAAGCTGCTGCTCGTCACCATTCAAGTGGACATGCACGACCGTCTTGCGCTCACGCTGCAGGACGATCTGACGAGCCGTATCGTGAAAGATGGCGCGCGCGGCGTGCTGATCGACATTTCTTCACTCGATGTGGTCGATTCGTTCATCGGCCGCATGATCGGCAACACGGCGGCCATGGCGCGCGTGCTCGATGCGCAGACGGTGGTCGTCGGCATGCAGCCATCGGTTGCCATCACGCTCGTCGAACTCGGGCTCGCGCTGCCGGGCGTGCGCACCGCGCTGAACGTCGAGAAGGGCATGGCGTTGCTCAATCAGAGCATCTACTGACGGCCGCATGTGACGCCTTCCATGACGACCTTCACTTCATCAGCCGCGCAAGCCGCCTCGACGTCGCCCATCACGCTGCCGATCCGCTCCGACGAGCAGATCGTGCGCTTGCGTCAGCTCGTGCGCGAAAAAGCCGTCGCGCAGGGCTTGTCGCTCATCGATCAGACCAAGTTCGTGACGGCCGCAAGCGAGCTGGCACGCAACACGCTCATCTACGGTGGCGGCGGCGACGTGCATTGCTTACTCGTCGAGCGCAATGGGCGCCGTGGCCTCAAACTCGAATTCGTCGATCAGGGGCCCGGTATTCCGGATATCGCCCGCGCGCTGTCCGACGGCTTCACCTCGGGTCATGGTCTCGGGCTTGGTCTGGGCGGCGCAAAGCGCCTGTGCGACGAGTTCGAGATTCGCTCGGCGCCGGGCGAGGGCACTTACGTTTCGATCACCAAATGGAAACCGTTTTGAAGGAATCGATGGCCGCGCAGCAGCGCTTCGAAATCGCGGAGGCGAGTCAGATCGCCTTTGCCCGGCGCGCTATCGGCGAACTCGCGCGCGGCCTCGGTTTCAACGAGACGGTCGCGGGAAAACTGGCGATCGTCGTGACCGAATGCAGCACCAATCTGCTGAAGCATGCCGAGCGCGGCGAGTTGCTGGTGCGGCCGCTCGAAGATAGCGGGCGTTACGGCATCGAAGTACTGTGCATCGACAGCGGACCGGGAATCGCGGATCTTTACCGGTGCTTCGAGGACGGTTACACGACCGCCGGCAGCCCGGGCAACGGCATGGGCGCGATCAAACGTCTGTCCGACGAACTCGACATCTGGAGCCAGCCGGGACAAGGCACGGTGCTGCGCACGGTGTTCTGGAGCGGCGAAGCCAATCATGCGGCACCGGCGCGCGTGACGTATGGCGTAGTCAATCTGCCGCTCGAAACCGAAACCGTTTCCGGCGATGCCTGGTCCTGCCACATGGGCGAGAACGACTTCACCGTGCTCGTCGCCGATGGCCTGGGGCACGGTCCGCTTGCCAATCTCGCGGCAATCGAAGCGGCGAAAATTCTGGGCACGGACGGCGACGCATCGCTCGAACGTATCATGGAACTGGCCAACGGCGCGCTGCGCACCACTCGCGGCGCGGCAGTGGGCATCGCGCGCGTGCCGTTTGCCAGTGACTCGGCGGCGGTCGCGTTTGCGGGCATCGGCAATATTTCGGCGAGTGTGTGGTCGCTCGACACGCACAAGCATCTGGTCTCGCACAGCGGCATTGTCGGGCACGCGGCGCGGCGTGCGCAGCAATTCGCGACGCCTTATCCCGCGCACGCGCTCATCGTGCTGCATTCGGACGGGCTTACGTCGCGCTGGGATCTCGCGCGTTATCCGGGTTTGAATCTGCGCCATCCTTCGCTAGTTGCGGCGCTTTTGTATCGCGATTTCACGCGCGGCCGCGACGACGTCACGGTTTTTGTCGCGCGCATGGGCGTGCGTGCGCCATGACGACGCGCTTCTATTCGATGCGGCTCGAAAGCGAGCACGATATCGTCGCGGCGCGGCGCAAGTCGCGCGATGCGAGCGCGGGACTCGGTTTTTCGTCGCAGGATCAGACGCGCATCGCGACTTCGGTGCTGGAAGCGGCGCGCACGGTGCTGCTCGCGGGCACGTCCGCACGCGCCGATTTTCTCGTCGATACGGACACGCGGCCGGCCCGCTTCGTCGTGCGCTTTTTTGCAAGCGCCGGTGCGGGCGAGCGTCTGCGCGCGGTCAGAACCGACGATTCGCAAGCCGCGCTCGGCCTGCTCGCGGCACAGCGATTGATGGACGAATGCGCCATCGCCGAGGAAGCCGACGGCGGCACGTCTATCTCGCTCGCGAAGGCGCTGCCGGACAACGCGCCCTTCGATGCAACGTCGGCCCGCTCGGTCGCCGACACGCTCTCCGCTTCCACGGACGTCGATTCCACCGCTGAATTGCAGCGTCAGAACCGCGAATTGATCGGCGCGCTGGCCGACTTGCGCGAGCGTCAGGAAGAACTCACGCATCTCACGCGCGAACTCGAAGATACGAATCGCGGCGTGGTGGCGCTTTATGCCGAACTGGATGCACGCGCCGATCATCTGCGTCGCGCGGACGAGTCCAAGTCGCGCTTTTTGTCGAACATGAGTCACGAGTTCCGCACGCCGCTTTCGTCGATCCGTGCGTTGTCCAAGCTCTTGCTCGAACGTATCGACGGCGAGCTGACCGAGGAGCAGGAAAAGCAGGTGCGCTTCATTCGCCGGGCGGCGGAAGACTTGTCCGAAACGGTCGATGACCTGCTCGACCTCGCCAAGATCGAAGCGGGCAAGATCGACGTGCGCCCCGTCGAATTCGAAGTCGATACGCTTTTTTCCGCGCTGCGCGGCATGCTGCGGCCGCTTTCACCGGGCGGCGCGGTCGACTTGATTTTCGATTCGTGCGTGGGCCTGCCGCCCATTCGCACCGACGAAGCGAAGGTCGCGCAAGTGCTGCGAAACTTCGTGTCGAACGCGCTCAAGTTCACGGAGCGCGGCGAAGTGCGCGTAAGCGCGAGTTACGACGAAGCGCGGCGGCTGATCACGTTCGCGGTCGCCGACACGGGCATCGGCATCGCGGCCGAACATCAGCACGTGGTGTTCGAGGAATTCGGCCAGGTCGAGAACCGGCTGCAGCAATACGTCAAAGGCACGGGGCTCGGTTTGCCGCTGTGCCGCAAGCTCTGCAAGCTGCTTGGCGGCGATGTGTCGCTCACGAGCGAACCGGGGCGCGGCTCGACCTTCAGCGCGACCATGCCCGCTTATTACGGCGACGAACACGACATCGCGCATACCGAACATTCCGCCGCCGACGACCCTCGTCCGATGGTGCTCGTCGTCGCGAGCAATCCGATCGAGCGACTCGATTGCGAAGCGGCCTTGCGGCAGTCGCCGTATCGCGCGATGACGGCCGCGACGCTCGACGAAGCGACCCGCGCGCTTACTCGCACACCGCCCGCCGCGCTTTTGTTGACCGTGCGGCCCGCGCCGGTCGAAGCGTGGACGTGGCTCGCCGCGTTGCGCGCGCAGGCGGCCATGCGCAACCTGCCGATCGTCGTGCTCGGCGAGGCCGAGGACCGTGGCGAGGCGGAAGCGTTGGGTGCGGCGGCGTTCATCGGCAAACCGGTGGCGGGCAGTGAACTCGCGAGTGTGCTCGCGGCGGTGACGGACGCGCACCGCGCTTACGGAACAGAGTCATGACGAGCGACTGGAGCGAGGTGCTGATCCTCAACGTCGACGACAACGACGGCGCGCGCTATGCGAAAACGCGCATTCTGTCGCGCGCGGGGTTCAATGTCATCGAAGCCGCTACCGGCACGACGGCGCTCGAACGCGTGCGCGCCGAATCGCCCGACCTCGTTTTGCTCGACGTGAAACTGCCCGATATCAACGGGCTCGAAGTGTGCAGGCTCATCAAGGCTTCGCCGGAGACGGCGGGTACGCTCGTGCTGCAGACATCGGCGGCGGCCGTGCATAGCCTCGATCGCATTCGCGGTCTGGAAGGCGGCGCGGACAGTTACCTCACCGAACCCGTCGAGCCCGCCGAATTGATCGCGCATGTGCGTGCGTTGTTGCGCGTGCGGCTTGCGGAAAGCGCGTTGCGGGAAAGCGAGGAGCGGTTTCGTCAGCTTGCCGAGAATATCGACGACATTTTCTGGATGCTCGATCCCGCGACCAATCAGTTGCTCTACGTGAGCCCCGCTTACGCGCGCCTGTGGGATACGCGCCAGGGCGCGCCGCTGCCCACGCCGGGCGTGGATCACTGGTCCAACGAAGTGCATCCGCTCGACCGCGAGCATGTGGGCGCGGCGTACCGGGAACTGGCGGCGCACGGCACGCCTTATCAGGAAGAGTTTCGCGTCACGGGTGCCGAGGGCGGTCCGCGCTGGATGGCCGAGCGCGCGTTCCCGATACGCGGCGTGGGCGGACGGCCGGATCGCATCGCGGGCGTCGTCAACGATATTTCCGAGCGCAAGGCCGCGGAAATGCTGCTGCGCGACGCCGATCGCCGTAAGGACGAATTCCTTGCGATGCTCGCGCACGAGTTGCGCAATCCGCTCGCGCCAATACAAAACGCCGTCGATTTGCTCGATCCGAAGCGCAAGCCTTCGCCGCAGCACTTTGAAACGGTGCGTACGATCATCGACCGTCAGGTGCGGCATTTGAGCCGTCTTGTCGACGATCTGCTCGATGTCGCGCGCATCACGCAAGGCAAGATCACGCTGCGTCAGGAAGCGGTGGATGTGGCAATGGCAATCGAAGCGGCCATCGAAACCGCGCAGCCCGCGCTGCAGAGAAAACGCCATACGCTCACGACCAAGCTCGGCGATTTGCCGTTATTTATCGTGGGCGATAGCGTGCGGATTGCGCAGGTGTTCGGCAACCTGTTGTCGAATGCATCGAAGTACAGCGTCGAGGAAGGCGAGATCGAGATCGAGACGGCGCGGGTCGGCGACCAGGCGCGCATCAGCGTGCGCGACAAGGGCATCGGAATTGCCGCCGACATGCTGCCGCATATCTTCGATTTGTTCGTGCAGTCGGAGACATCGCTGGAGCGTTCGGAAGGCGGGCTCGGCATCGGCTTGCCGCTTGCGAGGACGCTCGTCGAGTTGCAGGGCGGACGTATCGAAGCGTATTCGGCGGGACTGCAACAGGGCAGCGAGTTCGTCGTGTGGTTGCCGCTTGCGTGTGGACCGCAGGCGGTGCCGGTTCCGCGTGTCGAGATCGCGCCGGGATCGAGCGGCGGCAGACGCGTGCTGCTCGTGGATGACAGCGTGGACGCGGCAACCGCCATGGGTCTTCTGCTCGAAGCCGATGGCTACGATGTGCGCGTCGTCCACGATGCGACGGCTGCGCTCGAGATCAGCGAGACATTCGCGCCGCAGATCGTGCTGCTGGATATCGGCTTACCGGGGATGGATGGATTTCGCCTCGCCTGCGAGATGCGCAAGCGTCCGGCGACCGCGGATGCGCTCTTGATCGCGGTGACGGGTTATGGACAGGCGCATGACCGGCAACGGTCGAAGGAAGCCGGGTTCGATCATCATCTCGTGAAGCCGGTGGCGTTCGAGGAAATTCAGAAGGCGGTGGCGGGGCGGTTTGGGGCTTGAACGCCTGCCGGCTAGCGTTCGCGGCGTGCGCGTTTCATCTCGAGGTATAACCGATTCGCCACTGGGTCGTTCGCCATGTATGCAACGTCTTCGCCGCTGCTTTCCGTTTGGCCATCGAGACCGGGTAACGCGGTGAGATGCGCAAGCAGGCCGGCGTGAGAGACGGCATCGACAATCAACGGCGCGAAATAGCTATCGAGATGCTTGTCCGCCGGGCTCTCGATTTCCTTTGTGAGCGCTTCCAGATAGGCTTCTTTACGCGATGCGCTCCAGTTGATCGCGAAATTGGCCCGGTAACAAAGCTCGGCATGAACGAGCAGCATGGTGCGGCCGTTTCCGTCGAGAAACGGATGCGCCCAGGCGAATGCGCCCATCACGGTTCCAGGCGCTTCTCGCATCTTCAGCGGATGGTTGCCGATGTCAAGACCCCATTCGACCGCGCGCTGACATTGTTCCGACGCTTCGAACTGAATGCGTTGCCCCTTGCCGACGAGTCTTGCCACGCCTAGCGAGTAACGATCTTTTCCCGCCCAGGGATAGAACTCGTCGAACAGAATTCCATGGACCTCGAGGAAATGCTCATAAGCAATGTCGCCTCGCACCGAGCGCAAAAACGTCATTGCCTTTTCGAGGTTTGCTTCGAAGAAGCCGTGCTCCTGATACTTCAGCTCGTCGAGATCCTTGATGCGTTCAATGTTATGCAGATAGCCTGCCGTCTCGTAGTCCCCGAACGGGTCGAACACGCCTCACCTCTTTCAAATGATTGGTCATCAAGCGTGCGAACTGACGCGCGTTGACAATGTCGTTCTTCTTCAGCAACACGAGCAACTTCCCTGTCAAGTCGAAGTCGACGTCGTCTCCAGCGGCGCGTGTCACAGCTTCCGCGAAGTCATCGAGCCCGGAGCGCCGGTATTCAATGCCATGCGACTTCGCAAGGCGCTCTACGAAACTCGCAACGCCTTGAGTGGGCAGCTCGTCGATATTAGCGGGCAGCCCGGGCGTTTTGGTAACGTCTGTCTCGGCGCGCGGACGGACCACGTATTGCACCTGAATGCCGTCCCACCCGAGCTTGCGCTGAGTCCGGTTGGTTCCAATATCGACCAGGCAAACAGCGCGATCGCGTTCGCGTCGAATGGTCAAGCCGATGACATGCACGCCTAGTTTGTCGAACACTTCGAAAAGCAATATTTCCAGCCGCACGGCAAGTTGCGCTTTGCCCGCCGAATCTGGAACGGCCTTTGCAAAAATTCCGGCTCCTAGTCTAACCAGCCGGCCATCGTCGATTTGATGCTGTATTGCCGTACTGAGGTGGGAGGCACTCGCAAGACCACTCAAGTCACGGCGAAGCACGACATTGCCTGCGCGTTTCTTCAATGAGATCGACAGCTTGCTATCCAGGTTCATGAAGCACCTCGGTTCGTCGACAAGGTAGTCATTATAAAACGATAAAAACGATTTAGATACATAAAGTTAGACGCGCATGAATTGCCTGATTACCAGCAACATATGCACGATGCTTTGACGTGTGATGCGCGTTTTCACCTATCAATCCCTCGTTGACTCCACGCCCATCACGTCCCACACTTCACCCCAAGCAAGTGTGATCACAGGTCACACAAACCATACGAAACCAAACCGGAGGCTGTGTTGGCGACTCGCACGACGACAGACCTTCCCGCGCTCGAAGTCGTGGCGCGCGAAACCATGGCCGGGCGCGTCTATGCGCAGTTGCGCGAGGCAATCATGACCGGCCGCTTCGCGCCCGGCCAGTTGCTGAGTCTGCGCAGCGTCGCGGAAGCGGTCGGGTCATCCACCATGCCGGTACGCGCCGCGCTCACGCGCCTGCAAGCGGAAGGCGCGCTGATCGACGGCGCCGGACGCGCGCTGATGGTCCCGCCCATGACGCTCGAATTGCTCGAGGAATTGCGCGACGTGCGCATCGCGCTGGAAGGCGCGGTCGCGAAACGCGCGGCATCGCGCATGAGCCGCGCGCATCTCACGCAATTGCAGGAAGTGTTCGACGAGATGGATGCCTACGTCGAAGCCGGCGATGCATCCGCTTATCTGCGCAGCAACTTCGAATTCCATATCGCGATCTACACGCACGGCGCAAGCGATCTCACGCTCGCGACCATTCAAAACTTGTGGATGCGCATCGGCCCGTTCCTGAACCTCGTCGCGCCGGACATTCCGCACATGCGCAAGTCGATGGCCGCGCATCGGCATATCGTCGATGCGCTTTGGCGCGGGGATGGCGAAGGCGCGCGCGCGGGCATCGAGGAAGATATCGGCGATGCGGCGGCCGATCTACAGGAACGGCTTCCGGCCGCTCATTCGGAAAGCGGCAACGGCGAGCAAAAGGCAAGCGCCTGAGTTTGTATTCAACGATAACAATGACGGAGACATGATGACGGTTCTTCAGATGCTGAAACCGCACGCGGGTTTGCGCGTGCTCGTGACAGGCGGCGCATCGGGCATCGGGCTCGTGATTGCGCGGGCCTTCGTCGATGCCGGCGCGCGCGTGCACGTGTGCGATGCGAGTCAGGAAGCCATCGACGCACTCGCCGAAGCCGAAGCCAGCACGGAACTCAACGCGATTACTTCGACGCTCGCGGATGTGTCGGATAAAGCGGCCGTGGAGCGCGTCTTCGCCGATGTCGAGCGCGAGCTCGGCGGTCTCGACGTGCTTCTGAATAACGCGGGAATCGCGGGACCGACAGGCGGTATCGACGAGCTCGACGAGAAGGATTGGGAAGACACGGTCGATATCAACCTCAACGCGCAGTTCTATTTCGCGCGTCGCGCGGTGCCGCTTCTGAAGCAGGCGCGCGATGGCGGCGCGATCATCGCGCTGTCGTCGGTTGCGGGCAGGCTCGGCTACGCCTTTCGCACGCCGTATGCCGCAACCAAGTGGGCGGTGGTCGGCATGACCAAGAGTCTTGCCATCGAGCTCGGACCGTCGAACATTCGCGTCAATGCAATTCAGCCGGGCATCGTGAAAGGGCCGCGTATCGAGCGCGTGATCGCGGCGCGTGCGAAGCAACTGAATCTGCCTTACGAAGAGATGGAGAAGCAATATCTCGCGAAGATTTCGCTACGCCGCATGACGACGCCCGAGGAAGTCGCAGCCACCGCCTTGTTCTTGTGTTCGCCGGGCGGCAGCGGCATCTCGGGGCAGGCCATTTCGGTGTGCGGCAACGTCGAAGTGCTCTAAACCAAGGAGACGACATGGCAACGAGACGCAAGGTCATCATCACGTGCGCGCCCACGGGCGCAATTCATACGCCGTCGATGTCGCCGTATCTTCCGGTCACGCCGCAAGAGATCGGCGATGCGGCGCTCGCCGCCGCCAAGGAAGGCGCCGCGATTCTGCATCTGCACGCACGCGATCCGAACGATGGTCATCCCACGCAAGACCCCGCCGTGTTCCAGGAATTTCTGCCGCGCATCAAGGCCGAAACGAACGCCGTCATCAATCTGACGACGGGCGGCAGTCCGCACATGACGGTGGCCGAGCGTCTGAAGCCCGCGCATCACTTCAAGCCCGAAGTGGCGTCGCTCAACATGGGTTCGATGAACTTCGGTCTCTACCCGATGCTGGACCGCTTCAAGGATCTGAAGCACGAGTGGGAGCGCAAGCATCTGGAGAACAGCCGCGATCTCGTGTTCAAGAACACGTTCGCGGATATCGAATACATCCTCACGTCGTGCGGTGCGAACGGCACGCGCTTCGAATACGAATGCTACGACATCTCGCATCTCTATAACCTCGCGCATTTCGTCGATCGCGGGCTCGCCAAGCCGCCTTTCTTCGTGCAAAGCGTGTTCGGTCTGCTCGGCGGTATCGGGCCGCATCCGGAAGACCTCGCGCACATGCGCCGTACCGCCGACCGTCTCTTCGGCAAGGACTATGTCTGGTCGATTCTCGGCGCGGGCCGTAACCAGATCACGCTCGGCTCCATTGGTCTCTCGCAAGGTTCGAACGTGCGCGTGGGCCTGGAAGATTCGTTGTGGATAGAACCGGGCAAGCTCGCCGAATCGAGCGCGGCGCAAGTGCGCAAGATTCGTCAGGTTATCGAAGGACTGTCGCTCGACATCGCCACGCCTGACGAAGCGCGTGAGATGCTGAAGCTGAAGGGCGCAAGCGAAACTAACTTCTGAGCCAGAGGGCATCGTGAACGACAGGGCAAAGCTGAAAGTAGTCGCGATGCCGACGGGCTGGCTGACCGTCGATCGCTCGTCGCAAGTGTATGGCCGCTATTTCGGCCAGCAGATCAAGGTGCCGGTGTGGTCCACGGCAATCGTCGGGGCCGGCAAGAAGATCGTCGTCGATACCGGCATTCATGATCCGGGCTGGGTTTCGAACTTCGTGTGTCCGTGCGAGCAGGCGCCCGAAGAGAAGCTCGAACGCGCGCTCAAGGAGTACGTGGGATGGAGCGCGGATGACGTCGAAATCGTCATCAACACGCATCTGCATTACGACCACTCGGGCGGCAACACGCTCTTTCGCAACGCACGCTTCATCGTGCAGGCAAGCGAATGGGAATACGCGGGGCATCCATTGCCGACGCAGGCCACGTATTACCAGGAGTTTCTGATCGGCCGCGAGCCGCTGGCGTATTTTCGGTGGCAGTTCGTGCATGGCGTGGCCGACATCGTGCCGGGCGTGCGCGTGGTGCCGACGCCGGGTCATACGCCGGGGCATCAGTCCGTCGCGGTGGACACCGAAGACGGCGTCGTGCTGATCGCGGGCGACTGTGCGAACTGCATGGAGAACATCGTGGATCTGGTGCCCGTTGGCATCGTGCATGAAACGCTGGCGGAGTTCAGCTCGCTTTCACGGATTCGCCAGATCGCGGATTTCGTCATACCCGGACACGATCCCAACGTCGTGCCCGGCAGCGCGGGTATTGCACTGCCGGCGAGCGCTCGCTTGCCGCATGTTCCGAAGTAAAAGCGCGCAATAGCAGAAGCGGTAAAAACCATACGAAGACCCGGAGGAAGACATGAAAGCATTGACGCAGACAATTCGTCGTGCGAAACGCACGGCGTTCGGTTTGGCGCTCGCGACGACGCTCGGTATCGCGATGACAGGGCAGGCCGCAGCGGCGGACAAGTACAAGGTGTTTCTGTCGATGAGCTATGTCGGCAACGACTGGCAGACCGAAGCCGCGAACATGGTGAAGGCAATGGCCAACACGCCCGCGCTCAAGGACAAAGTCGATCTCGAAGTGCAGGTCGCGGGCACCGACGCACAGAAGCAGATTCAGCAGATCAACTCGATGGTGCAGGCAGGCGCGAAAGCCATCGTGATCTACCCGATCTCGCCGACGGCGCTCAATCGCGCGATCAAGAATGCGTGTTCCAAGGGCGTGGTGGTCGCGGCCTACGACGGCGAAGTGACCGAGCCGTGCGCGCATAACGTGACCATCGATCAGCATCAGGCAGGCACCGTCACCGCGGAATGGCTCGCGAAGACCATCAACGGCAAAGGCAATATCGTGGTCGTCAACGGCGTGCCGGGCACGTCGGTGGACCGCGCGCGCACCGAAGCGGCAAAGGCCGTGTTCGCGAAGTTCCCCGGCATCAAGATAGTCGCCGAAGGCACCGGCATGTGGAGCCAGGCGACGGCGCGCACCGAACTCTCGAAGATTCTCGCGACGAATAGCTGGGACAAGATCGACGGCCTGTGGATGCAGGTCGGCTGCTTCACGGCGGCGTCGATGCAGCTCGAAGCCGGTATCGCCGATGACAAGATCAAGCCGTGCGCGGGCGAATCGTCGAACGGGCATCGTGTGCAGATGCTGCCGCCGGGAACGGTCAAGGGCGAGGGCACGTATCGCTCGATCGGGTATCGCTCGATCTCGTATGGCGCGCCGCCGTACTCGGGCGCCATGGCGCTCAAGATGGCCGTGCAGAAGCTCGACGGAAAGGACTTTCCGCCGCGCGTGACACTCAAGCTCCCGCTCGTGCTCACGCAGGATTCGAAGCTGTGCAAGACGGGCAGTATCGAGGAACTGAAGGCGGGCTGCACGGCCTTCATGCCGGACAAGGTGCCGCCGGGCTGGTTCGCCGACATCTATTCGGAAGACACGAAGGAAGTGGGCTTCAACGCGGCGCTCACCGGCAATCAGGACTGAGCGACATCTAAAGGTTAAGGGAGGCAAGCGATGACATCCCTTGCGATCGACCTGTCGAACGTGACGAAGCGCTTCGGCGCCACTGTCGCGCTCGACGGGGCGTCGTTCTCCGTCAAACGCGGCGCGGTGCATGCGCTGCTCGGCGAGAACGGCGCGGGCAAGTCCACCACGGTGAAGCTGCTGTCGGGTCTCATGCAGCCCGACGCCGGCAGCATTCGCGTGATGGGTCGGGACGTGGCGATGAAAGGCCCGAAGGACGCGCATCGGGCGGGCGTGCAGACCGCGTTTCAGGAGATGACACTCGTGCGCGATCTCACCGTCGCGCAGAATCTGTTGATGTCGTACGAGCCGACCGGCTTTCTCGGGCGCATCAGGAAGCGCGAGGCGCAACGCCAGGCGGCCGAATGGCTCGACAAGCTGGAACTGTCGGACGTGCGTCCTGGCGCTTATATACGCGACCTGTCGTTGCCGGTGCGGCAGAAGATCGAGATCGCCAAGGCCATCGTGCGCGCGCCGCAAGTGTTGCTGCTCGATGAACCGACCTCCGCGCTATCGGGCCGCGACGTGGCGTGGCTATCGCGCCGTATCGACGAGATGAAGGCGCAGGGCGTGACCTTCGTGTTCATCTCGCACCGGATGCAGGAAGTGCGCGAGTTCTGCGACAGCCTCACGGTGTATCGGAATGGCAAGGACGTCGGTGCTTTCGATACCGCCGATATTTCCGATGACGAAGTCATTCGTCTCGTGATCGGCCGCTCGATGGAAGCGAAGTATCCGCCGAAGGTCACGCCGCCTGTGCTGACGGAGAACCACGGCGCGCCTGCAATCGAAGCACGCGGCATACGTGTCGATGGCGTCGTGAGCGAGTTCGACCTCAAGCTGAAAGTGGGCGAAGTGCATGGCATCGCGGCGTTGCAGGGCATGGGCCAGCGCGAGATGTTCGAGGCGCTCTTCGGCGCGAGCTTCATCGACGATGGCGAGATTCGTATCGACGGCAAGCCGGTTACGTTGACGTCCACGGCGGATTCGCTCAAGGCCGGCGTCGCGACGAGCTTCCTGCCCGAAGACCGCAAGACCGAAGGCTTGTTCCTGCGCTTGCCGGGCGGCGAGAACGTATCGCTGCCGGTGATCGGACGCTACTCGCGTTTCGGCTTGATCGACCGCAAACGCGAACAGGCGGCCATACGCCGCTCGCTTGCGCAGATGGAAGTGAATCCGCGTGCGCTCTACAAGCCGTGTCTTTCTTTCTCGGGCGGCAATCAGCAAAAGATCGCGATGGCCAAATGGCTGCTCACGCAAAGCCGCGTGTGGCTCATGTTCGACCCGACGCGCGGTATCGACGTAGGCACCAAGCATCAAATATTCGTTTTGATGCGTGCGTTCGCGGCGGCGGGCGGCTCCGTGCTGTTCTATTCGACGGACGTGCCCGAACTCGTCAACGTGTGCGACTGCGTGTCGGTGATGTATCGCGGCCGCAATGCGGGCGAGCTCGAAGGCGAGGCGCTTACCGAAGAGAACGTGATGCGCAAGATGCTATCCAGTTGAGGAGTTGCATATGAAAATAGCCATAGCGTCGCCAGAAAGCGAGATCGTGAGGCCCGGCGCGCGCGTGGGAATCGGCGCACGCATCGACCATCATCGCGGGCTCATCATCGCGATCGGTGCGTTGCTCGCCATGCTCATTGCGTGGGTCGCGCTATCCGCCACGCCGGTCGGCATGTACGACATCGGTTCGGTCATATCGAGCAGCACGACGCTCGCGCTCGCGGCCATCGGGCAGACCATCGTCGTGCTGTCGGGCGGGTTCGATTTGTCGGCGTCGGCGGTCGTGTCGCTGGCCAACGTGCTCGCGGTGCGCTTCGTGCAAGGCTCGCCCGTCGAGCAGTGGGCGGGCGTCGCGCTCATCATCGCCATAGGCGGCGGCATCGGCCTCGTCAACGGCGCGCTGATCGCGTGGTTCCGCTTGCAATCCATTGTCGTTACGCTCGCGACGATGTTCATGGTGCAAGGCGTCACGCTGCTCATCCAGAACAAGCCGGGCGGCAGCATCGGCGAACAATTCGGCGGCTTTCTCACGGCCGACCTGATTCCCGACAAGATACCGATGTCGGCTGTCCTGCTCGTCGTGGCTTTGCTCGTGTGGTCGTTCATCAAGCGCACGCGCTTTGGCGTCGGTCTCTATGCGCTTGGCAGCGACCCCGATGGCGCGTATGCCAACGGCATGCCGGTCACGCGTTATCGCATCGCGACCTATGCGCTCGCAGGCATGTTCTACGCGGCAGCGGGCCTATACGTGTCGGCGCAGACGGGCTCGGCCGATCCGCTCGTCGGCCGCCCGCTCCTGCTTTCCATGTTCACGGCGGTCGTGCTCGGCGGCACGTTGCTTGGTGGCGGTCGTGGCGGTTGCGTTGGAAGCGTGTTCGCCGCAATGACGCTGATGATCACGGTGAACATTCTGCTCGTCTTGAACGTATCGGCGTTCTTCACGACGATTGCCGAAGCCGTGATCCTGATTCTCGCGGTGCTCGGTTCTTCCATCGGCAAGCAGTCGGCGGCGCACGAGTGCGTGCGGCAGGCTTCGCAATGGCTCAAGGCCGTGCGAACGGGCACGCGTGCACGCGATGACGGCCATGCGCGGCACGTGGCGTTCGAAGTCGGCGATTATCGTCCCATCGAGAACAAGGAGTTGAAGGGCCGCGCGATCCCGGACTGGATCGAGCGCAATCGCGAATGGGTCAAGTACGTGATTCCCGCGTACCTGCTGTTCTTCGGCGTGGTCGTCATCACGGGCTTCGTCTATGGTCCGGGCGTGCTGATCAGCGCGAACTTCTATAGCAGCCTGCTCACGCTGACCTTGTTTCTCGCGGTCCTCGGTCTCGGTCAAGGCGCGGTCATTCTCACCGGCGGTCTCGATCTGTCGATGCCGTGGCTCATCACGCTATCGGGCGTACTGTTGACGGGACTCACGCATGGCTTGAACGGCGCCGCGGTCTGGGCGGTGCCGGTCGTGCTCGGCGTGGGCCTGCTCGTGGGCATCTTCAACGGCGTGGGCGTCGTCATGCTCGGCTTGCCGCCGATTGTCGTGACGCTGGCGGCGAACGGCCTGTTGCAAGGTCTCACGCTCATCTATTGCAATGGCTCGCCGCAAGGCTGGACGCCGTCCGTGATCAGCGAGTTCGTCAATGCTCGTCTCGGTCCGCTGTCGCTAGCCGCCTGGAGCGTGCCGCTGTTTCTCGCGATTGCCTTGTTGCTGTTGCATCGGACGCCGTTCGGCAGGCGCGTCTATGCGGTCGGCAATTCGCCGATTGCCGCGCGTCTTTCCGGCGTGCGCGTCGGCTCCACGTTGATCGCGGTGTATTGTCTTTCGGGTCTGTGTTCCGCGCTCGTCGGCTTGCTGCTCGCGGGCTTCAGTTCGCAGGCGTTTCTCGGCATGGGCGATCCTTATCTCTTGCCTTCCATTGCCGTGGTCGTGGTCGGCGGCGCGCTCATCACGGGCGGACGCGGTCACTATCTCGGCGTGTTCGGCGGAGCGCTTTTGCTTACCGCGCTCGGCACTTTGCTCGCGGGCACGACCGTGCCGCCAGCGGTCCGCGACATCATCAATGGCCTCGTCGTTCTCGCTGCGGTGATCACGTTGCGCGACAAGCGAGGTTGACGAGCCGCTCATAAAAACCGGAGGAGACACAAGAAATGAACCCAAGGCAAATAGCGATCATCGGTACAGGACGCATCGGCAGGGCGTGGGCCATCGTGTTTGCGCGCGCGGGCTTCAGCGTGAATCTGCATGATGCGTCGAAGGACATGCTGAACGGCGCGATCGCTTCGATACGGGAAAGCGTGGACGACCTCGCGTCGTTCAAGCTGACCGACGAGTCGACCGATGCCATCGTCGCGCGCATCAAGACTTGCGAGTCGCTCGAGGAAGCCGTGTCCGACGCGGCTCTCGTGCAGGAGAACATCGCGGAGATGGTCGAACCCAAGCGCGAACTATTCGCGCAACTCGACCGCCTGACTCATCCCAATGCCCTGCTTGCCAGTTCGACCTCGGGCCTGCCTGCATCGACCTTTACGCAAGGCTTGAAGGGCGGCGCGCGCTGCCTCGTCGCGCATCCGGTGAATCCGCCTTCGCTCGTGCCGCTCGTCGAGCTATGCGGCGCGCCGTGGACCGCGCCCGAAGCGATCGAACGAGCGCGCGCCATCTACGAAGCGGCGGGACAGAAGCCCGTGACCGTGAATCGTGAAATTTCGGGCTTCCTGCTCAACCGCCTGCAAGGCGCGGTGCTCGACGAAGCGCTCAGTCTCTATGCGCAGGGTTACGCCACGGCGGCCGACCTCGATACGGTCATGCGCGATGGTCTCGCCATGCGCTGGTCGTTCATGGGTCCGTTCGAAACGATCGATCTGAACGCGCCAGGCGGCGTCGCGGATTACGCGGCGCGCTATGGCGGCACGTATCGCAACATCACGGCGACGCGCGTGCCTTTCGACTGGCCCGAAGAGATATTGACTAAGCTCGACGCCGAACGCCGCGCCGTTCTGCCGCGCGATCAGATCGAAAACCGCAGTAGCTGGCGCGATCGCAGGCTGATGGCGTTGATCGCTCACCGCCTCGCGGACAAGGACAAGGCGTAGCCACGCCACAACCAGGAAGGAGACGACGATGCCCGAAACCCGCTTGCTGGTCGATGCCAACAATCATCTGGGTGAAGGACCGCTTTGGGACGTGAAGGAGGAGAAGCTCTACTGGATCGACAGTACCGCCGCCGAAATCTATAGCTGCCGCGCCGATGGCAGCGAGGTCGAACGCTACTTCGTGCCGCGTCATATCGGTTCCATGGCGCTGCGTGAACAAGGCGGCGCGGTGGTCGCGCTCGCGAACGGGCTGCATTTCTACGACTTCGACTCGCAGACGGTGCAGTTTATCGGCGACCCGGAAAGCGACGATCCCGAAACGCGCTTCAACGACGGCAAGGTGGATCGGCAAGGGCGGTTCATTGCGGGCACCATGTCTTACGACTTCGATCGCTACTTTGCGGATCGCGGCCAGCGTTCCACGAAAAGCGGCGGACTCTATCGGCTCGATACGGACGGCAAGATCGCGCATCTGGACAGCGGCATCAGTTGTTCGAACGGTCCATGCTGGAGCCCGGACAACCGCACTTTCTACTTCACCGACACGTATAGCAAGGAGATGTACGCGTACGACTACGATATCGAAACGGGCGCCATATCGAACAAGCGGCTGTTTGCTTCCGCGCGCGACATGGCCGGCACATTCGATGGCGCGACGGTCGATTCCGAAGGCTACGTATGGTCCGCGCTGGTGTTCGGCGGGCGCATCCTGCGCTTCGCGCCCGATGGCTCGCTCGACCGTGTCGTGCCGTTTCCGGTTCGGAATTTGACGAGCGTGATGTTCGGCGGCCCGAATCTCGACATTCTTTACGTCACGACGATGGGCCGCCCGATGTGGGGCATTCCGCAAAAAGAGCGCGACAAGGGTGGTCTTTTCGCGGTGACGGGACTCGGCGTGACAGGCCTTCCAGAGCCGCGTTTTGCGGGGTGAGATTCGAACGCCCGACGCTTAACTCTTTACGATCCACACCGAGTTGAGATCGTGGGCGTCGCCTTCCGTTACCGTCAACTTGCCTGCCTCGACGAGGCAGGCAAAGCGCCACTTGCAGAAGAGATCGCTGCGTCCCGAATGATGCATAGCCGCGCCAAGCATCTCGCTGCTTGTGAGCTTGGCCGGGGCGCCCGACGCGAGCGCGATGAAGTCCGCGTCGTAATGATCGATGGGATGCGAAGCGAGCTTGCCGTCTTCGCACACACGCACGGCTTCGCCATCTTCCTTGAGCGCGGCCCATTCGTTCGCGAGTTGCGCGCGCAGGCCGGCGCTTGCGGGCTTGCGTGCCGCGACGAGCGCGGCGGCCGCGCCGACATCCAGCGCCAGCGCTTGTCCCTTGGGAATCGCGCGAGCCACGGCGCGCAGGCTCGCATCGATTTCGCTCACGGGCACGTCCGCGTCGCGCAGCCACCAGTGCGCGCGTCGACGCAGCGCTTGTTCCACATCGCCTGCCTCGGCCCAGATCACTACCTCGGACGCCTGAGTCGTCAGGTCGGCGAGGCGCCGGTTCATGTCGCGTAACTCGCCATACCAGTCCATCGACGCTTCGTCTTGCGGATCGAAGCCGCCGCACGCGTAGAGCGCCTTCATGAAGCCGACGCGCGCATCGGGCGAGCCGGTGTCGACATCGACGAGCGGGCCGATCGAGCCATCGTCGAGGATATCGATGACGGGATCGCGCAACGCCGTGCGCAACATGGCCGCGGCCGAGCCGCCCTGACATAGGTGATGGATGGTTTTCATCGGATTCTCCTCTTCAACGACATACCTCAACGACACATCGCCGACCCCTCCGGCGCGTGAAGCCGCAGACTATAGCGGAATTCGTATCTCGAATTTAGCGGTCGGTCCCGGTTTTCTTCCCGGACCGGGTCCCCGCTTTATTCCTCACCGCGCTCATGGGACTAAAGTCCAATACCGGTTCAAGAGCCGCGCGCCTATTCTCCAGCGAGAAATCAAGAGCCGGGGCGTGGACACAGCGCCTCGCGGTGCTGCCGAACTTCACGCCTGATCCAATGAGCGATGCGACGCCAACCGTGGCCGTGGTCGATGACGACGAATCGGTCTGCCGGGCACTCAAGCGGCTGCTGCGTGCGGCCGGCATGGCGTCGGCGAGCTTCGGCACGGGCGACGCGTTGCTCGCCGCACTCGACGAAAACGACGCCGCATGGCGGCCCGACTGCATCGTGCTCGACGTGCAGATGCCAGGCATCAACGGGCTGGAAGTGCAACGGCGTCTGGCGGGCACCGACATGCCGATCGTCTTCGTCACGGCTCACGACGATCCCGCCGTGCGCGATACGGCGCTCGCCGCGGGAGCCGCGGCCTATCTGCATAAACCATTCGACGACGAAGTGTTCATCGGCGCGGTGCGCGCGGCCATTGCACGCGTGCGCGAGGCGCCATGACGTCCTTCCCGGCACCGCATAAAACGACGACACATGGAACGAGGGCCGGTTGCGTGCGCAGACGGTCAGGCATCGACGAAAACACTGAGAGGGAGTACCGAAATGAACAGCACGTTTCAAACCGCGCGGAGCCGGCGCGTGCGCCTGTCATCGAGCTTGGCGCTCATGCTTGCGACCGCGGTAACGCTCGAAGCAGCCGCGCAGCAGGCGATCTATTACCCCGCGCGCGGTCAAAGCCAGAGCCAGCAGGGCAACGACGTATCGCAATGCCAGCAATGGGCGAAGCAGAACACCGGTATCGATCCGATGGCACTCGCGCAGCAGGCTAACCAGCCACCGCCAACGCAGCAACAGGGCGGACGCGTGCGTGGCGCGGCGGGCGGGGCGGCAGCGGGCGCCGCGATGGGTGCGATAGCCGGCGACGCGGGCAAGGGCGCGGCAGCAGGTGCGGCGGGCGGTGCAGTGATGGGCGGGGTGCATCAACGGCAGCAGCGGCGTGCGGCCGCGTCGCAGCAGCAGGCCAATCAGCAACAGGTCTCGCAGGAGATGACGACCTTCAACCGGGCCGTGTCCGCCTGCATGACGGGACGCGGCTACACCGTGCAATAGACGCGAGCCACGCGAGCGGAGACACTTATGCCGACTTCACCTTTGCGGATCTTCAAAGCCCCCGCTCCGGCTTCGTCGGCGTTCGTGCGCTGGCGGCGCGCGGGCATGCGCTTCGTCGGCGTCTCGTTGATGTTCGCCATCGCGGCATGCGAGAAGCAAGCGAGCGCGCCCAAGCCCGCCGCGCCCGAAGTCACCGTGATGACCGTCGAAGGCCACGACACGCCCGTCACGTTCGAATTCGTCGCGCAGACGCAGAGCTCGCGCGAAGTGGAGATCCGCGCACGCGTGGAAGGCTTCCTCGAAAAGCGCCTCTACACCGAAGGCGCGCTCGTGAAAGCAGGGCAGGTGATGTTCCAAATGGATCGCAAGCCGTTCGAGGCTTCGCTGCAAACCGCGCGCGGCCAGCTCGCGCAACAGCAGGCGCGGCTCACCGTGACCAAGGCGAATCTCGCGCGGGTGCGTCCGCTCGAAGCGCTGAACGCGGTCAGCAAGAAGGATCTCGACGACGCCATCGGCAACGAGAAATCCGCACAGGCCTCGGTGATCGCCGCGCAAGGCGAAGTACAGAACGCCGAACTCAATCTGGGCTACACCACCATCAAGAGTCCGCTCACCGGCTTGTCGAGCTATGCGCGCATGCAGGAAGGCAGCTATCTTTCGGCAGGCAATTCGAGCCTGCTGACTTCGGTCGCGCAACTCGATCCCATGTGGATCAACTTCAGTCTCTCGGAAAACGAGGTCTTGAGCTATCGCGATCAGATCGCGAAAGGACGCCTGACCGCGCCCGCTGACAAGCGTTATATCGTCGAAGTCATTCTCGCCGATGGCTCGCGCTATCCGGATACCGGCCCGGTCGATTTCTTCGCGCCTTCGTATAACAAGGACACGGGCACGTTCCTCGTGCGCGCGGTGCTGCCGAACAAGGCCGGGCAGTTGCGCCCCGGCCAGTTCGTGCGCGCGCTGGTGCATGGCCTCACGCGGCCGAACGCCATTCTCGTGCCGCAACGCGCCGTGTTGCAGGGCGCGAAAAGCCACTACGTATGGTTGCTCGACAAGGACGGCAAGACGCCGCGCGAGCAAGTGGTGGAGGTGGGCGACTGGCTCGGCGACAACTGGTTCATATCGGATGGTCTGCGCGCGGGCGACCGCGTGATCGTCGATGGCGCGATACGCGTGTCCGCGGGCGCGCCCGTCAACGTGAAGGGCGATGCCGCGCCCGTTGCGCCGCCAGGCGAAGCGACCATCAAGGTCGAGCCAGCCCAACAGGCGAAGTGAGCGAAGGCCGCCATGAAATTCTCTCACTTCTTCATCGATCGGCCTATCTTCGCGATGGTCGTGTCGATCGTCATCACGCTTGCGGGCGTCATCGCCATGCTCGCGTTGCCGATCGCGCAGTATCCGGATATCACGCCCGCGCAGGTCACGGTGACGGCTCAGTATCCCGGCGCAAGCGCGGATGTCGTCACCAACAACGTGGCCGCGCCGATCGAGCAGCAGGTGAACGGCGCGGACAACATGATCTACATGAACTCGTCGAGCTCATCGACGGGACAAATGACGCTCAACGTGTTTTTCGATATCGGCACCAACCCGCAACTCGCGCAAGTGGACGTGCAGAATCGCGTGAACCTTGCACTGCCGCAGTTGCCGCAATCGGTGCAGGCGCAAGGGGTGCAGGTACAGAAGAAGTCGTCGGCGTTCATGATGGTGATCGCCATCTATTCGCCGAGCAACCGCTACGACGCGACGTATATCGCCAACTACGCGAACATCTACGTGCTCGATGCACTGAAGCGCATTCCCGGCGCGAATCAGGCGAGCATCTTCGGCTTTCCGGATTACGCCATGCGCATCTGGCTCAAGCCCGAACGCATGGCACAGCTCGGCGTGACGCCTTCTCAAGTGCAGAGCGCGGTGTCCAATCAGAACCAGCAGTTTGCGGTGGGCAGTATCGGACAATCGCCGACGGGCACGCCCGTGCAGCAGTCGTTCGCCGTCACCACCACGGGACGGCTCGCCACGCCTGCCGAGTTCGAGAACATCATCATTCGCGCGCAGAACGGAGGCGCCGCTATCGTGCGCTTGAAAGACGTGGCGCGCGTCGAACTCGGACAGAAGGATTATTCGATCCGCAGCCGCTTTCAGGGCAAGCCCGCAACGGTGATCGCCGTGTATCAGCAGCCGGGCGCGAACGCGCTCGATGTATCGAAGCAAGTGCGCGCCACGCTCGAACAGATGAAGAAGTCATTTCCGGAAGGGATCGACTATCGCGTTTCGATGGATACCACCGAGTTCACGCGCGCTTCGATCGCCGATGTGATCCACACCTTCTTCGAAGCACTCGTGCTTGTGGTGATCGTCGTGTATCTGTTCCTGCAGAGCATACGCGCGACGCTCATTCCGGTGCTGGCGGTGCCGGTGTCGATCGTCGGCACGTTCGTGGGCATGTCGCTACTCGGCTTTTCCATCAACATGCTCACGTTGTTCGGGATGGTGCTGGCGATAGGGATCGTGGTGGACGATGCCATCGTCGTGATCGAGAACGTCGAGCGCAACATGACGGTCTTCAAGCTGCCGCCGAAAGAAGCCGCGAAGCGCGCAATGGACGAAGTCTCTGGACCGGTCGTCGCTATCGTGCTCGTGCTGTGCGCGGTGTTCGTGCCCGTGGCGTTTCTCGGTGGCATCACCGGGCAGTTGTACAAGCAGTTCGCCATCACGATCGCCATATCCGTGGTGTTCTCCGGGATCGTTGCGTTGACCTTGTCGCCCGCGCTCGCGGCGCTGTTGCTCAAGCCCGAGCATGGCAAAAAGGCGCGCTTTTTCGTGTGGTTCGACAACGGCTTCGCGAAGATGACGCGCGGTTATTCGCGCTCGGTGGCGTTCGTCATCAAGCGCTCGGTCCTCATGTTGCTGATCTTCGCGGGCATGATCGGCCTTTCGATCTGGATGGTGAAGTCGATACCCACGAGCTTCTTGCCGCCCGAGGACCAGGGGTATCTGCTCGGCGCGGTGATCATGCCCGATGCCGCGAGCCTCGACCGCACCGGAGAAGTCTCGGAACGCGTAACCGATTACTTCATGAAGCAGCCAGGCGTGGACAGTATCACCACGGTGGATGGCTTCAGCCTGCTCGACAGTCAGACGAAGAACAACGCTGGTACGTTCTTCGTCGGCTTCAAGAGTTTCGATGAGCGCTATTCGTCCGCGAACATTCGCACACAAAATGCGCGCGCCGTGCTGCTCGGCGCGTACAAGAATTTGTCCACGGTGAGTCAGGGTATCGTGCTGCCCGTCAATCCGCCTTCCATTCCGGGCCTTGGCACGACGGGCGGTTTGGAGATGTGGATACAAAGCAAGGGCGATGCGGGCAGCGCGCAGATATCGGCCAGGGTGCAGGATTATCTGGCGAAAGCGAAGCAACGGCCCGAATTGCAGGGCGTGACGTCCACGTTCAACGCCAACGCGCAACAGCTTCAAGTCGAAGTGGATCGTGCCAAGTCCGAAACGCTCGGCGTTCCGGTGCAGGATGTCTACAGCGCGATGCAGACCATGTTCGGATCGCTCTACGTCTCGCAGTTCAACAAGGACAGCCGTCTGTGGCAAGTGATCCTGCAGGCGGAATCGTCGGAGCGTCGCACGCCCGAGGACTTGAATCGCATCTTCGTGCGCGGCAGTTCAGGCGAAATGGTGCCGTTGAAATCCGTGGTCACGTACAAGTACGTGACCGGTCCCGATCTGATCACGCGCTTCAACAATTTTCCCGCAGTGAAGATCACGGCCAACGCCGCGCCCGGTTACAGCACGGGGCAGGCCATGGCCGCGCTGCAGGACATTGCGACGAGCACGTTGCCGCAGGACTACGGCATTGCGTGGAGCGGTCAGGCATACGAGGAACAGAGCTCAGGCAGTTCATCGGCGATGGTGTTCGTCTTCGGCCTCGTCATGGTGTTCCTGATTCTCGCCGCGCAATACGAGAAGTGGTCGTTGCCGATGGGCGTCTTGCTCGCCGTGCCCTTCGCCTTGTTCGGCGCACTGCTCGCCATTCTGCTTCGCGGGCTCGACAACAACGTGTACTTTCAGATCGGCCTCACCATGCTCGTTGCGCTCGCGGCGAAGAACGCCATTCTGATCTTCGAGTTCGCGGTGCTCAACCGCGAAGCGGGCAAGTCCATCTACGAGTCCGCGATGACCGCCGCATCCGAGCGCCTGCGCCCGATCGTGATGACATCGCTCGCGTTCATTCTCGGCTGCGTGCCGCTTGCGATTGCGACGGGGGCATCGGCGAATAGCAGGCATTCCATCGGCACGGGTGTGATCGGCGGGATGCTGGGCGCCACACTCATCGCCGTGTTCTTCATCCCGATGTTCTATTACGTCATCGAGACCATGAGCGCCAGGTTCGGGTCGAAGAAGAAAGGCGAAGGTAAGGGCGAACCGGGTTCATCGCCCGCGGCGGACCATGACGGGCCCGCGACGCACGGAGGCGAATGACATGCGCTCAAACATAGCCATGAAACCGTCATCGCGTGTGATCGTGCTGATCGTGTCGTCGATGCTCGGCGGTTGTCTGCTCGGGCCGAATTACGAGCGTCCCGCCATCGAAACGCCCGATAGCTTTCGCTTCGCCGCACAGCAATCGAACGAGATCGCCAACACGGCATGGTGGGAGCAATTTCAGGACCCCGCGTTGAATCAGTTGATCGCCATTGCGTTGCAGGAGAACAAGGATGTGAAGATCGCGGCGGCGCGCGTCGATGAATTCCTCGGGCAATTTCAAGTCACGCGTTCGCAGCTGTTTCCGCAAGTGGGATTGGGCGCGAATGCCGAGCGCGAGCGCTTACCCATCGGGTCCGCGCAATTGCCGCCGGGCGTAGGCACGGTCATCAATCAGTATCAGCTCGCGTTGAATGCTTCGTGGGAAATAGACGTGTTCGGGCGCTTGCGGCGTCAGACGGAAAGCGCACGCGCTAGTCTGCTTGCAAGTGAGGAAGGCCGCCGAGCGACTATTTTGTCGTTGGTGGCTTCGGTGGCATCGACCTACATCACGCTCGTTTCGCTCGACCGGCAACTCGATATTGCGCGAGCCACGGTCAAGAGCCGGCAGGAGTCCGTGATCGTGTTCGGCCTGCGCTTTCAATACGGCGAAGTCTCGCAGATGGAACTGGCGCAGTCGCAGTCGGAGTATCAGGCCGCGCTCGCGACGATTCCGCAACTCGAACAGCAGATCGCCACGCAAGAAAACGCGTTGTCCATTCTGCTGGGCCGTAATCCGCAAGGCATCGCACGCGACCGCGAACTCGACGATCTGGCCACGCCGCAAGTCCCAGAAGGTCTGCCCTCGGAGTTGCTCACGCAGCGGCCGGATCTGCGTCAGGCGGAGCAGAACCTGATCGCGGCGAATGCGCAGATTGGCGCGGCGCGGGCGCTGTATTTTCCGTCGATATCGCTCACGGGCCTCTTCGGCACTGCAAGCACGCAATTCTCGCAACTCTTCACGGGAGCGGCGCGCGTGTGGTCGTTCGCGGGTGCCGTGACGCAGCCCATCTTCACGGGCGGAGCGATCAGCGGACAAGTAAAGGCGGCGGAGGCGCAGCAGCAACAAGCGCTTTTCTCCTATGAAAAAGCGATTCAAGTGGCGTTTCAGGATGTCGACGACAGTCTCATCACGCTAACCAAGAGCCGCGAAGCACGCGATGTGCAGGGCCGTCAGGTCGATGCCTTGCGTACCTATGCCAATCTCGCGCGGCTGCGTTACGAGGGTGGCTACACGAGCTATATCGAAGTGCTTGATGCGGAACGCAGCCTCTTCCAGTCGCAGTTGAGCTATACGCAGACGCAGGCCGCCGCGCTCAATGCCATGGTTTCGCTCTACAAGGCGATGGGCGGCGGCTGGGTCGCGGAAGCCGAGCAACGCACGGCAGTGGTCTACGACACGCGCGGCGCGGTGGTCAAACGCGATGCGAAGGACGAGCCATCGCCATGAACGCGCGCGCCAACATGCGTTTGATCGCCTGTCACGAATGCGATCTCCTGCAACATGAAACCGTGCTGCAAAGAGGCGGCGTCGCGCGCTGTGCACGTTGCGGCGCGCCGCTGTATCGCAATCGTCCCGATGGACTGAATCGCGCGCTTGCCTGCACGCTCGCCGCCCTCACGATGTTCAGCATCGCCAATGCGTTTCCTATCGTGGGACTCGAAGTGAGCGGCACGGTGGTTCAAACCACCCTGCTCGGCGCGGTGCGTGTGCTTTATGCCGATGGCATGTGGCCCATCGCGGGGCTCGTGCTCGCGACCACGTTCATCATGCCGCTTGCCGAGATGTGTGCTATGGCGTGGCTGCTCGTTCCACTGAGCAGGGGTTACGCGCCGCGTGCCGGACGTGCCGCCTTTCGCGCGTTGCATACGGTGCGGCCGTGGGGCATGACCGAGTTGCTGATCCTCGGCTTTCTCGTGGCGCTCGTGAAACTTGCGCATATCGCGAGTGTGGTGCCTGGCCTTGCGCTCTTTGCATTCGGCGGCGTCATGCTGCTGATCTCGGGCGCTTCGGCATCGTTCGATCCGCGCGAGGCATGGGCATTGATCTACAAAAGCAGCCTCGCTGATGCCCCTGCTTATCGCGGCCACGCGCGCACCGCGAAACAAGCGGGCTTCTTCGTCTGTCACGATTGCGCGCTCGTCTCCAAGGCGCCGCCGCATGCACACGACGGAAACTGTCCGCGTTGTCACGCACGGCTGCACTTTCGCAAGCCCGACAGCATCGAGCGAACGTGGGCGCTGCTGATCGCCGCGATGGTGCTCTACGTGCCCGCCAACGTGCTGCCCGTGATGGATACGAGTTCGCTCTTCGGCGCGCAGAAGGACACCATCATGAGCGGTGTTGCGTATCTGTGGACTTCGGGTTCATGGCCGCTCGCGGTGCTGGTGTTCATCGCGAGCATTGCCGTGCCCATGCTCAAGATACTCGCGCTGCTCATGCTCGTCGTCAGCACGCAGATGCGCTCGCGCTGGCTGCCCGCGCGGCGCACGAAGATCTATCGCATCGTCGAGTTCGTCGGCCGCTGGTCGATGCTCGATATTTACGTGATCACCGTGCTCGTCGCGCTCGTGCAGTTCAATGCGCTGGCGACGATACGCGCGGGCGCCGCCGCCATTGCTTTCGGTGGAGTCGTCGTGCTGACGATGTTCGCGGCAATGGCATTCGACCCGCGTCTCATCTGGGACGCCGCGGACCAAGGACATGGCTGAACCTCCCGACATCAAGCGAGCGCCTCCGGATGAATTTCCCGAAGCCTTGCCCGCCCGCCGCCCGCGCTTCGGCATTTCGCTGATCTGGCTCGTGCCGCTCATCGCGGTGCTGATCGGCGGATGGCTCGCGGTGCAGGCCATCCTGGAGAAAGGTCCGACGATCACCATTACTTTCAACACGGGCGAGGGGCTCGAAGCGGGCAAGACCAAGCTCAAGTACAAGAACGTGGATATCGGCACGGTGAAGAGCGTGGTGCTCGCGCCGGATCACAAGCGCGTGATCGCATCGGCGGAAATGGCGAAGGATGCGGAACACATGCTCGTCGACGACACACGCTTCTGGGTCGTGCGCCCGCGCATTTCAGGCGGCACGGTGTCGGGCCTCGGCACGTTGATCGGAGGCGCGTTCATCGGCGTGGATGTGGGCGTGAAGAGCGCGAAGCGGCACGACTATACCGGGCTCGAATCGCCGCCTGTCATCACGGCGGACGTGCCGGGGCGCGAGTTCGTGTTGAAGAGCCCGACCATGGGTTCGCTCGATGCCGGTGCACCGATCTACTTCAGGCGTCTCCAAGTGGGACAGGTGACCGCCTATGAGCTCGATGCGGACGGCATGGGCGTGACCATCCACATCTTCGTCAACGCCCCTTACGACAAGTACGTCAAGCTCGATACGCGCTTCTGGCAGGCGAGCGGCGTGGACGTCAAGCTCGATTCGACCGGTGTGAAGATGGACACGGAATCGCTCGTCGCGATACTCGTGGGCGGGCTCGCATTCGAAACGCCGGCGCCCTTGAAAGAGCTTGCCGATAGCTCGGATCATCAGGATTTGGCGGAAGCGCCTGCGAGCAGCGTGTTCCAGCTCTTCGGAACACGCCCCGAAGCGATGAAGCGGCATGATCGTATCGTCGATACCTACGTGTTCAATTTCAAGGAATCGGTGCGCGGTCTGTCGGTCGGCGCGGAAGTGGATTTTCGCGGTATCGTGCTCGGCGAAGTGACGGCGATCAATACGCAATACGATCCGGTGCGGCGGGAATTCAGCATCCCGGTACGCGTGAACTTCTATCCGGAACGCTTCACCATGCGTATACGGGCAGGCGACAAGACGGGACGTCTCGTGCCCGACCGGCATCAGCTCTTGCAATACATGGTCGAGCACGGCTTTCGCGGGCAATTGCGTACCGGTAGCATCCTGACGGGGCAGCGCTATATCGCGGTCGATTTCTTCCCGAACACGCCGAAAGAAAAGATGGACACAAGCGGCGATCCGCCGGAAATCCCGACCGTGCCGGGCGGCTTGCAGTCATTGCAGGACTCCGTGCAGGCACTCGTGGCGAAGTTCAACAAGATTCCGATCGAAGGGATCAGCAATGACCTGCGCGATACGCTCAAACAGGCGCAGGTGCTTATCAAAACGCTCGACACCGACGTCGCGCCACAAGCGAAGGCAACGCTCGCGGCTGCACGCGATGCGCTCGGCGCGACGAGCCGTGCGTTGCAGAGCGACTCGCCGTTGCAGACCAGCACCGCCGAAACCATGCGTGAGTTGTCGCGCACGGCCGCTGCATTCCGCAATCTCGCGGAGTATCTCGAACAGCATCCGGAAGCGATTCTGCGCGGCAAGCCGGAGGATAAAAGGTGATATACCGTTTCTTCGTTTCAGCGCTCATCGTCATGGTCGGCGCGTGTGGTGCATCGCCCAAGGCCGCGTTCTATACGTTAAGTCCTGAAGCCACACTGCAACCCGCCGCGAATGTCAGGCCCGTTCGCGTGACCGTGGGGCCCGTGACGGTTCCCGACCTTGTCGACAAGCCGCAAATGATCACGCGAACCATGCCGAACGAAGTGACCGTGAACGAGTACGCGCGCTGGGGCGAGCCGTTGAAAGAGAATATCGCGCGTACGTTGGCGGCGGATTTGTCGCGCGTGCTTGGCGTGGATAATGTGTCGATTTATCCGCCGAGTGCGGATATCAAGACCTATCAGCTACGCGTCGATGTGATGCATTTCGAATCCGTCATCGACGATTCCGTCACGCTCGATGCACTCTGGAGCCTTCGCGCCCCCGATGGTGTGTCGCATTTCGACGGGCACACGCTCGTGCACGAAAACACGAAAGGCGATGGTTTCGCCGCCATCGCCGCGGCGCATAGCCGCGCGCTCGCGCAGATGAGCCGGCAGATCGCGGCCGCGCTCGGCGAGATGCGGCAATGAACGAGGAATCATGCCGTAATTGAATCGCCTTCGGGCGCTTCGTGCGGCAGCGTCCAGCCGAAGAATACCTGCGCGTCGTGCAGCTTGCCGGCTCGAATCGAGAGAATCTCCGTGTTGCGAAAGGCCTTGCCGTCGAGCATGCGCGCATCGTACGTGACGAACACATGTTCGCCGTCCTGTTTCATATGAACGAGGTCGAAGGTGACGATTGCGTTCGCGTTCGGCCAGCAACGCGCGAAGTAAGTCGCGCGGTCGAGACGGTTATCGCGAGGACTCGTGAAATGGAAGTCTTCCGCGATGAGCGCTTCGATAGCGGCACGATCCTTCCTCACATACGCTTCATAGACACGTCGCGCGACTTCAACCGGGTCGAGAGTTGCGTCAGGCATGAGTTCCTCCTTTGCGATAGGCTTCGGGTTGCGTGCGCGATTCATCGTCACGTCTCATACGACGTTCGAGCGGTCGCGGAATCGACGCATGGTCACGCGTCGTGCGCAAAATCCAACAATAGCTTCGCATGAGACTTGAGTCGGAGGCGTGTGTTCCGGCTCTTGTCGACAGGAGACGGTTACATGCCAGCAAGACGCCTTATTTCCGCGCTGCTCAGCGCTGCATCGCTCGCCTCATTTCCCATTCAATCAGCCCTCGCGGACGATACCCCCACCGAAACGATCACCGTGGCAGGACTTTCCGAGCCTTCGGACATCCTGGTGGATCGCTGGGGCGTGCCGCATATCTACGCGGCCAACGACAGCGACGCGTTCTTCGTGCAAGGCTTCAACGCCGCGCGCGATCGTCTGTTCCAGATCGATCTATGGCGTCGTCGCGGGCTTGGCGAACTCGCCGAAGTCTTCGGGCCCGCGTATGTCGAGCAAGACAAGGCCACGCGGCTCTTTCTCTATCGCGGCGACATGGAGACCGAATGGAAGCGCTATGGACCCGATGCCAAGCCGGCCGCGACGCGCTTTGCAGCAGGCGTCAACGCGTATATCGACTGGCTTGCCGCGCATCCGGACCGCATTCCTTATGAGTTTCGCAAAGTCGGTTACTGGCCCGCGAAGTGGGGCGCGGACGATGTCGTGCGTATCCGCAGTCATGGCCTGACGCGTAATTTGACGAGCGAAGTGGCGCGTGCGCGCGTCGCATGCAAGAGTTCGCTCGATGCCGATTCGGTGCGCTTCGGTTTGCAGCCACAGTGGAAGCCGCAGATGCCCGCGGGTCTCGATCCATGCCTGCCCGACGATGTTCTCAAGGTCTTCACGCTGGCGACGCAAGGCGTGCGCGTGACGAAGGAATCGCTCAAGAGCGCGGATGCATCGACTTCGATGATTGCCGCTGCCGACAATCCCGAGGAAATCACCGAGGGCAGCAACAACTGGGTGGTCGCGCCGGGCAAATCGGCGACGGGCCGCGCGATCATGGCGAACGATCCGCATCGCGCTTATGCCGCGCCGAGCCTGCGCTATATCCAACAAATCAGCACGCCGACGCTCGATATCATCGGTGGCGGCGAGCCTTCCTCGCCGGGCATATCCATTGGTCATAACGGGTCCATTGCGTACGGTCTCACGATCTTCAACATCGATCAGGAAGATCTCTACGTCTACGAGTTGAACCCCGCCGATGCGCGGCAGTACCGCTACAAAGGTGCATGGGAGCCGATGCATGTCGTGCACGAGACGATCAACGTACGCGGCGCGGCGCCCGTCAAAGCGGACCTACTGTTCACGCGTCATGGTCCCGTCATCTACACGGAAGACAGCAAGCATCGCGCATTCGCCGTGCGTACCGCATGGCTCTCGCCGGGTATGTCGCCTTACTTCGATTCCATGCGCTACATGCGCGCGAAGAACTATGCGCAGTTCAAGTCGTCGCTTGCGACCTGGGGCGCGCCCACGGTGAATCAGGTCTATGCGGACACGCAAGGCAACATTGCTTGGGTGCCAAGCGGCCTTGCGCCTGTTCGTCCGAACTGGGATGGCCTCATGCCCGTTCCCGGCGATGGCCGCTATGAATGGTCCGGGTTTTGGCCGCGCGACGCAATGCCTTCGGTCTATAACCCGTCGCAAGGTTACTTCACTACATCGAATGAAATGAATCTGCCGGCGGGCTATCCCTATGCCGAACGCAAGCTCGGATTCGAATGGACCAACGGCTCGCGGCATCAGCGTATCGACGAAGTGTTGAAGTCGCTGGACAAGGTATCGATCGAAGATTCCGAGCGCTTGCAAAACGATGATCTGTCGATACCCGCACGTCGTCTCGTCGCGTTGTTGCAGCCTCTTTCCAGCGACGATGCCGACACGCGCGCGGCACTCGGCATGCTCAAGGGCTGGGATGCGCATATGCGCGCCGATTCGGCACAGGCCGCGCTCGAAGAGGTCTGGCTCTCGCGGCATCTCGGCCGCGCATTCAAGCAAGCTGTCTTGCCGAAGGACGCGGCGGCTTCATTCGGTGCGCCGGACACGGCCGTGATGCTCGACTCGCTCGAACATCCGGCCGCGCGTTTCGGTGACAACGCTGAAGCGAAACGCGATGCCGTGTTGCTGTCGAGCCTGCGCGACGCTTATGCGGAGATGTCGCGCTTGCAAGGCAACGACGCTACGCGCTGGCAGTGGGGCGGGCTTCAAACCAATCTCAACGCGCATCCACTGGCCGATGCCGTCGATGCCGACACGCGCGCAAAGCTCAACGTCGGGCCCATGGGTAAGGGCGGCAGTGCTTATACGCCGAATCAATCGACGTATCGCGCAAGCGATTTCCGCGAGACCAATGGACCATCGTTTCGCGTGATCGTCGATGTCGGCAATTGGGATGCATCGCGCGCGGTGAATCTGCCGGGCGAATCGGGCGATCCGGATAGCCCGCATTACCGCGATCTCGCGCAGATGTGGCTCGATGGCGAGTACTTCCCGCTGCTCTATTCGCGTAAGGCCGTCGAGGCCGCGACCGAGAAGCGCGTGCACCTTGTTCCAGAGACGCGTTGATCGCGCTTGAGTTTTTAGCAGGACGATGGGAATAGATTCCGGCATGGGCGGGTTTACGAATTGAAGCCTCAGCGCTCGAAGATTCAAGAGAGTCGAGCGTGTTCGATGAGGTTCCTGGGTCGTCATCGATCCAGCCAAACCCTTTCTTGCCGGAGTCTTGCATCATGAACATCATCGCCAAGGTTGTCGTGTCGCTCGTCGTTGTCGCTGCGCCTGCGCTTTCCTTTGCTCAAGGGTCGAGCGAACCGCTCACGCGCGCGCAGGTGAAAGCCGAGCTCGTGCAGATCGAGCAAGCGGGTTATTCAGTTGGGTCGGGCGACAGTACGAACTATCCGGCCGACATTCAGGCTGCGGAAGCAAAGGTCGCCGCGCAGCAGAACGCCAATGAAACGAATGAGGCATACGGCGGCATGCATGAGAGCGGCGCGGCGTCTGGGACTGTGCATCGTGGGGCTGCGTCGCCTTCGTCATCGTCATCGTCGAATGCTTGTGTCGGCCCTGCGGACTTTTGCGTTCCGTTCTTTGGAAGTTAACTTTCTAAGCCGACCAGCCATGCACTTTGCTTTTGTCTTTCGAATAACTTGCTAAAGGGTGCAAACATCGCTTAGTGGCTGCCCGAAAATTATTTTCGAAAAGGGGGTTGCCATGCTGTCTTTCGCCAGTCATAATTCGCCTCCCGTTGAATGACGGCGCGCAAGAAAGCAAGCAGACAAGCGAAGCGATCAAAGCGCAATGCTCTTTAAAAACTAACAGCCGATAAGTGTGGGCACTTGATGGCGCGAGCGGTTCCGACCTTTCGGGGTTGGGGCGTTTAGCGAAAGTTATCAAGTCTCACACAGTATTAGAGGAAGGTTTATCTGTCGAAAGACGGATTAATCATCGTCA